>JAFVZE010000307.1 GCA_017508315.1 Kiritimatiellia bacterium
CCGCGTTCACGGGTCAACTGGCAACGCGTGTCCACCACGATCGGCACCACCGGACATCCGGCTTTCTCGGCAAGCTTCGCGCCGATCGAAGAATACACTTTGCGGCTCCACACCTTCTGCCGCGTACCCTGCGGAAAAATGAGGAAACTGTCGCCGCCGTGAATGCGCTCGGTGCCGATGCGCAACATGTTCATCAGATCTTCGCGCGGCGACTTGCGCCCGATGGGCACCATGCGCATATGCGCGGCGGCCTTCTCCAGAAACGGCAGGTGCGCGAGCGACGCTTTGGCGACATAACTGAACGGTCCGTACGAAAGCAGAATCGGCGGCAGCATTATGGTTTCGGTCGTCGACATATGGTTGCAGAGATACATGACCGGCTCTTTCACGGCGGCGCGGTTCTCGAATCCCTCGACAATGACGTTCATTCCGAGAGCCTCCGCGGTGGTCACCGACTTGAAGCAGAACTCCGCCCACTTGTCGGTCGTAAGTTTACCGAGCGGTTCGTAGAGCGCGCACATCGGAAACACGCGCGAAACTCCCCACGAATACCGGAGAGTGGTGAGCGCTCCCGGTTTCGCGCGCTTTGGCGCCCGATGGTCGTCACGCGTCCGGTAGCCGCCGGTCGCGATGAGTTCGCTCCTGAATTCACTCAGCGTTGTTGTCTGCATTCGACTGACCTTCTTTCTGGGACTCTGCCTTTTCCCTCTCGGCCTGTTTCTCATCGCGTTGACGTTTCAGTTCCTCCTGAATCGCAAGCAGCTGCTGGCGCTGCTCCTCGCGCTCCTGATCGCGCCGGGCGCGCTCCTCTTCCCGCTCCCTCTTCTCCGCCTCCTGCTGTTCGAGCATGCGCTTTTCGCGCATGGCTCTGCGGCTTCTCAGCGAACCGCCCAAAAGCCCCGATCTGAAAGTGCCGGCGGGACTTTCGGCTCCTTTCAGCGATGCAACCGCGGGAACCGCGGCAGCTCCCGGCGTTTTTGAAGAATTGTCGCCCAGCTTCAGCGTCAGCTCCACGCCGTCTTTCCGAATCGTCATCGACGATTCCGCCGCATCTGCGCTCAGAACCTTCCACCCTCCGCTTTCCTCGCCTACTTTGAGATAATGGTGGACCGGCGTTTTCGGATCGCTGTTGTCGGTGAAACCGACGACGGTGGTGCCGTCGGCCGCGACATTGATGACCGAAAAATGAACCGAACTCTGAAGCTTCGCCTGTTCCCTGCTGATCTCCTTCTGCGAGGACTTGGAAACCTCGCTCGGCATCTTCATGGGGTCGAACCCGGGAGGCGGAGTTCCGAACATCTGCCGGTCGACGATCGAGCGGTAGTACTCGTACGGCTTCTTCTCCGCCGCCGAAGCCGTCATTGCAATGCAGGTCAATATAAAAAACAAGCGTTTCATTTTCCGTAATTATAGCATATAACCGCTAACTTAACACCTCGCATCCGTCTTCGGTGACGAGAACAAGATCCTCGATTCTTACTCCGAGATTCCCCTCAAGGTAGATTCCCGGCTCAACGGTGAACACCATACCGGGCTCAAGCACCGTTTTCCCGCGTCTGGACACGGTAGGCGATTCGTGGATCTCATATCCCACTCCATGTCCGAGCGAGTGTCCGAAACACTTGCCGAAACCTCCTTTTTCAATGATGTCGCGGGCGACCTTGTCAAGTTTCGCCGCCGTCATGCCCGGTCTCACCGCGGCGATCGCCGCGCGGTTGGCCGCCTCGACCAGCGCGTACACTTTGCGGTAAAGCCCGCGAACCGATTTGGGGACAATGTTGCGCGTAAGATCGCTGCAGACACCGCCCAGTTTCACCCCCATATCCACCAAAACCGGTTCGCGTCCGTTCCATACGGTATCATCCGGCCGATGATGGCACTCCGCGGCGTTAGCGCCGACGCAGACAATGGTTTCAAACGCCTCGCCGTCTCCGCGCTCTATCATGAGGCGCTTGACCGCTCGCGCCATTTCCCGCTCTGTCATTCCGGCGCGGAAAATCCCTTTCGCCTCGTTCCATATTTCGACATTGAGCCGTTCGGCGGCACGGATCGCCTCCTGTTCCTCCGGAGTCTTGACCATGCGCAAAGTCCTGATGTCGTCCTCGATATCCACAAACTCCGCCTGCGGCATCGACTTCTGCAGCCGCAGAAACCTGCCGTGCGGCATCGAAGACTCGTATCCGATTTTCCGGCCTTTCAGTTTCAGGCGCCGGATGTCGCGGACTTTGAAATCCGGGACTGTGCGGCGGATCATCGCCGCATACCGGAAATCGGTATAAACGGCCTCCGCCGTCAGACACGCCGAATCGCAGTCGATCCCGGTCAAAGCGCGGATGTTCGCCTCGCCGAACACCATGATATCGTCGAGACGGCGCCTCGCCGCGGTCCGCTTGAGTTCTTCCATCCTTGTCATTTCAATATCTCCGTCATCGGCATCGCGACTTTCTCTCTCACGCCGACAGACTCCCCGCCGAAAATCCACTTGGCGGCGAAACTGTCGAATTGCACCGTCGTGTCGGAACTCTCCGACGACGAGCGCACGGTATTCTGCGATCTTAAACTTTTGGCGATATAGACGGCGAACCCGGCAAGCGCGCTCACAACGAGCGCAAGCGCGAACATCCCGACGGCAAGTTCCATCAGGGCCTGTCCCCGCCTGAACACCCTTTCCGGAAGGTACGGCCGCATATCGTCGGGGACGGGGGCCTCAAATTTCATTTTTTCGCCGTTTACCGGATGATAAAGCTCCAGCCGCCAGGCGTGAAGCATCTGCCGCGCCGGGACCGGCTCAAGTTTTTTGTCGAGCGCGCTTTTGCCGTAGGTTTTATCGCCGATGACCGGACAACCGAGCGAAGCGGTGTGCACGCGGATCTGATGCGTGCGCCCGGTCTCGATGCGACATTCCAGCGCGCTCAAAGCCCCGGTCGATTCCAGAACACGCCAATTGGTGATCGCTACTTTACCGTTTTTCTCCACGATCGCCATGCGCTTGCGGTCGACCGGATGACGGCCGATCAGATTTTCGATGCGTCCGGCGTCAAGCCGCGGGCGGCCGTGGCAGACGGCGAGATACGTCTTCGCAATCGCCTTGTGGCTCGAAAACGCTTTCACGAGCCCGTCCATCGCCTTCTGCGATTTGGCGACCGCTATAAGCCCGGAGGTGTCCTGATCGAGCCGATGGACGATGCCCGGTCTCGCGATGCCGCCGATCCCGGAAAGATCGGGGCAATGATGCAAAAGCGCATTGACGAGCGTGCCGGTGAAATGCCCCGGCGCCGGATGGACGACCATGCCCGGCGCCTTGTCGATTACGAGCATATCGGAGTCTTCATAGACGACTTCAAGCGGAATATCCTCCGGCTCGGGGACGGCGGGTACGGGAGGGGGAATTTCCACGGCAATCTCGTCGTCTTCCGAAACCTTCATCCCCGCTTTTTCCGCCACCGCCCCGTTGACGGTGACGAACCCCGACTTCACCAGCCCTTCTATGCGCGAGCGGGAGAAATCGGGGTGGATTTCAAGTATGCGTTTATCGAGCCGCATTCCTCGCTTCAAGTTCCTTGCGGTATTCGGCGAGATCGACTTTGAGTTTCGCGACTCCCGTCTTCACCGCCGCTTCCGCGACGGCGTAGCTCACCTCCACGAACAGACGGCGGTCGAACGGCTTGGGGATGATGTAGCCGTCGCCGAACTCCAGCGTCTCGTTCGGATAAAGCGCCTTGATGTCGTCCGGCACCGGCTGCTGCGCGAGCGCGGCGAGCGCGTTGGCGGCGGCGACCTTCATCTCTTTGTTGATCGTCGTGGCGCGAACGTCCAAGGCTCCGCGGAAGAGATACGGGAAGCCGAGCACGTTGTTGATCTGGTTGGGATAGTCGCTGCGGCCCGTGACCATGATGTAGCGGCGGCCTTCGAGCGCTTTGGCGACCTCGGCCGGAGCGATCTCCGGATCTGGATTGGCCATCGCGAAAATGGCCGGAAACTCGCCCATCGTCTTCACGTCTTCGCCGCTGAGGACATTCGCGGCGGAAACGCCGATGAAGACGTCGGCGCCGACGAGCGCCTCTTTGAGCGTCTTGGCTTCCGTTTCAACGGCGTGCTTCGCCTTGAAAGCGTTCAGGTCGGTGCGGTCCTTGCGGATCGTGCCCTTAGTGTCGCACATGACGACGTTCTCGACGCCGGCGGCCTTGCACATCTCGCAGATGCGGATGCCGGCGGCGCCCGCGCCGTTCATGACAATCTTAAGATCCTTGAGTTCCTTACCGGCGAGCTTGGCGTAGTTCATGACGCCGGAAAGCGAGATGACGGCCGTTCCCCACTGGTCGTCATGGAAGACGGGGATGTCGAGCGCCGCGTCAAGCTCGTCTTCGATTTCAAAGCAGGCGGGGCTCGCGATATCCTCAAGGTTGACGCCGCCGTACTGCGGAGCCAAGGCCTTGACCATCTCGATGACGCGCTTGGGGTCGGTCTTGCCCTCGTTTTTGCCGTCCATGCGGCAGTGGTTGAGCGGCACCGGCCAGGCGTCGACATCGCCGAACGCCTTGAACAGTACCGCCTTGCCCTCCATTACCGGAATGGACGCGGACGCCCCGAGATCGCCGAGCCCGAGAATCGCCGTGCCGTCGGAGACGACGGCGACGAGATTGGACTTGGCCGTCACGTCGAAAACGCTCTCGGGCTTGGCGGCGATCTCCTTCACGGCGTGGGCGACGCCCGGCGTGTACGCCAGACACAGATCGTCCTTCGTCTTGAGCGGTTTGGGGAGTTTCACGGCGACCTTGCCGCCCTTATGGAACTCGAGCACTTCTTCTCTGTCGAACTTGGCCATCGCTTTATCCTCCTTTTCAGACGTTGAGCGCAGTCTTGGACCACGGCTCCTTGCCCGCGAGCAGCGAAGGAGTCGTCATTTCCGGCGGGACGGGAATGCCCAGCATCTGAAGCGCGGTCGGCGCGACGGCCGAAAGCTTGGCGAGCGGGGTCAAGCGAACGCCCGCGGCGTCGTTGGCGACGTAAAAACATTCGACAAGATTGAGCGTGTGCGAAGTCTTGGTAAGAGAAGACTTGTAATCGACCATCTGCTCGGCGTTGCCGTGATCGGCGAAGATAAGCACGTGCGCGTCAAACTCCATAAGGCGCGGAAGCAGCTTTCCGATGCATTCGTCGGTGACTTCGACCGCCTTCGTCGCCGCCGCCTCGTCGCCGGTATGGCCGACCATGTCGCAGTTGGCGTAGTTGACGGCGACAAAGCCGTAAGGATTGTTCTCAAGACGCTTCAAGAGCTCGTCGGTGACGGTGTAGGCGTCCATCTCGGGATGCGAAGCGAACGTCGCCGGGTCGAAACGGCTCGGAACGTCAACCTGATCTTCGCCTTCGGAAGGAGTAGTGGACTTGCCGTTGAAGAAGCTCGTCACATGGCGGAACTTCTGGGTTTCGGCGATACGAAGCTGCCTCAAACCGGCCTTGGAAATCACTTCGCCGAGCAGATTGTCCATGCTGCCGCCGCCGTCGCCGGCGCCGAGGAGATAATCCTCGAATTCGTCCCAGTAGCGCGAGAAGCCGAGGAACGTCACCTGCGGACGGCGCGCGCGGACGCCCGGGTAATCGTCGCAGACGAACGCCTGCGTGAGCTGGATCGCGCGGTCCTGACGGTAGTTGGTGTGCATGACGACGTCGCCGTCCTTCATCCCGTCATAATCGCCGATGACGTAGCACGGAATGTACTCGTCGGTCATGGGCGTGTTGTCCGGCGTCTTGCCGTTCTCGTACTCGCGCCTGACGGCCTCTTCGATCGACGCGATGCGCTCGCCCGCGCAATCGACGATGCAGGAATAGGCGGTATCGGTAAGCGCATACTTCTTGGCGCGGTCCATGCCGTAGTAGCGGCCCATCGCCGTGCCGATCACCGCATTGCCGATCTGGGCGAGCTCCTGTTTCAGGCGGGCGATGTACTCGAGCGTCGAGCGCGGCGGGGTGTCGCGGCCGTCGAGGAACGGATGGACGACGATCTTCCCTTCCGGGAATTCGGCGCGGGCGCGCTTCATCAGCTTGAAAAGGTGCTCCTGGTGGGCATGGACGCCCTCGTCCTGAAGAAGTCCGAAGAAATGGAACTGAGAATTGTTCTTCTTCCAGTCGGCGATGAGCTTTTCCCACTTCTCGTTCTTGAAAAGATCGCCGGAGGCGAGCCCGTCGTCGATGCGCTTGAGTTCCTGGACGACGATGCGCCCCGCGCCCATGTTGAGGTGGCCGACCTCCGAGGAACCCTGATAGCCGTCGGGTAGCCCGACCGCCTCGCCGCAGCAGTCAAGAAGGCAATGGGGGTAGCGCGCGCGAAGCTGATCGATGACGGGAGTCTTGGCTCCATACACGGAATTGCCGTCCTTGCGCGGGTTGACGCCCCAACCGTCGCGGATGATGAAAACTACAGGTCTCATTGTCTTTTTCTCCTTCAGATTTGCTTATTTTCAATGGCTAAAAATTTCACCAATTATACCAAAATTCCCCCTTGCGCGCCACGGCTGGTTTATGGTATAATTTGCGGCGTTTTCGAAATGGGGAAGTAGCTCAGTTGGTAGAGCATCACGTTCGCAACGTGGGGGTCGTGAGTTCGAATCTCATCTTCTCCACCATTTTCCTTCAGTTTGGGCCGTTACCGGCTACGCCATCTGATCAGTCCCCAGAACAGGGAATGGTCGCTGTAGCACGGATTTTGGCGTTTTTCATAAAAAGTCCAGAACTTCGCCCAGTTACGGTCGACCGCCGGCACCCATTTGACCGGAAAGAGCGACAGCGACCTGCTCTCCGACGAACCGTCGAGGGACAACTTTTTCTCCCAGAACGGCCAAAGACGAATATGATCTTCCGAGCTCTTCCAGAACGGAAAAACACGGCATTCACCGTCATAGAGTTCAACCAGCCGCCACCCGAAGCGTTTCACGCCCGACTCCCGCTTCCCGTCGCCGTAGCCGAAGTTTTCAACGCTTTCATAAAACGGAAAAACCGAAATCCGGCGGCGTCTGCAGCCGTTTTCAACCTCGACAAGCGGCCAAGGCATACGCCACCTGCTTGAGCAGTCCGTCCTGACGTACGAGAAAAACGGAGGGATAAAAGACGACTGCGATTCGCGCTGTCTTGAAACCGAGCCGAAAAGCGGCCAAAGCATCATCGATCGCCCGGCACCCGCCGTATCACGGTCCTCACGGTAATTCGCCCAAGTGAAAAACGGCCAAAGCGCATACCGGTGGTCCGACTCGCGCCGTCTTCCCAATCCGCATAGCGGCCATACTCCCCACGAACCGTCGCTGCGCCAGTGAAAAAACGGAAACAGGATCACGTTTGAAACCATCAGTTCGCCATTGGACGGACGTGGGGTGCGGTAACGCATCCATACCGGCCACAATGCGAAGTCAAGATCGTACATCATCGCCAGATGGGGGTGGTTTCCATAAACCGGGAACAGTCCGCAATATCCGCCGGTGTCACGATCGTTGCCGTGCCACCAGAAAGGAAACGCCGTAAACTGGCTCTGCCCGTCCGCGTGCGAATAACCGTTCAGGACGTACGCGAAACGCCACCAGTGGCGATGGCCCATGAAAAGCGGCCAGAGCACATCCGTATCCTCCCCTTCGCGGGAATAAAACGGACGAACCGCCGCATAACCGGGCTTCTGTTCGTAGAAAGGCCCGATTTGAAATGCGGCGGCGAGAAAAAGCTCAGCGAACACTCTTCTTCAGTTCCTCGAACTCCCGCTTTTCAAAATCCGAAAGTTCGCCAATTCTGGCCTGAACCTTGCGTATGGTGCCGCGGGCACGGGAACGGTCGCCGCGCATCGCCTGCACTCTGGCAAGCGCCACGAGCATGCGCACATCGGCTTCACGCCCCTTTTCGTCTCTGGAAAGTTCACAGGCCTTGAGGATGCACTTTTCGGCCTCCGAAAGCGCCCCTTTGTCGCCCTTCTTGGCGTCCATGAGAATGGAACCGAGCGTTTCCCACGCCACATAAAGCTTCGGAGACGTTTCGACCGCCTTGCGGGCGTAATGTTCGGCATCCGTGAAATTCTTGTTGCGCCGGAGCACTTCCGCAAGGTCGTTGAGCGCCAGCGGCACCGGTTTCGGGGCGTCTGCGGCCTTGCGCAGGAACGCCTCGGCCTCGCGGTATTCGTTTTTGCGCAGCGCCAGCGAACCCATCACGTAGTTGGCCAGCGGCGCATTGCGGTTGCGGCGCAGAGCCTCGCGGGCGTGGCGTTCGGCGGACACGCCGTCGTCAAGCGAGATATCAAGCCCGAGCACCATATCCTGGGTGACGGCGATGTCCGGACGCGAACGCGCCGCCGCGACGAACGCGTCGCGCGCTTCGCGCCGCTTGGACTCGCCCTGACGGAGCAGCAGAAACGCCTTGGTCGTCTGCACGTAGTAGTCGAACGGACCGCGCGCCTGCTTCTCCATCGTCGGCAGAATCGTGTCGGCGAGTTCCTTCTCGAAAGCGGCTTTGGACTTCTCGTCCTTCGCGGCGTCGCACTGCTGCATGACGACCGCCGCCAGCAACGACCACGCCTGCAGATCGGCGATGTCGGCGTCGGTCACCTTTCGCAGACGCTCCTTCGCGCCGGCGAGATCGTTTTTCATCATCGCCGCCATCGCCATCTCCATGTCGGCGCGCTTGCCCTTGCCGGACACGGCGGCGGCCTTTTCGAGATACGAGAGCGCCTTGGCGCTGTCGCCGCCCATGAGTTCGAGCCGCATCATGCCGATGAGCGCGTCGTGGTCGGAACCGTTCTTTTCAAGAATCGACTGGTAGATGCGCCGCGACTGGATGTGGTCGTTCTCGTTGGCGTACAGCGCGGCCATCATGTTCATGAGCACGGCGCGCTTGTCGGTGGGAATGAAATCGATCGCACGCTTGATCTGCACCAGAGCGTCGCCGGGACGGCCGGAACGCGCCCACGCGTAACCCAGACGCACGAACATGTCGGGATTACGGATGTACCCGTAATAGTTGCCGAGCCGCCAGATGTGGTAGCGGCGGTTCTTGTCGTCGACGACAGCCTTGAGCACGCGCTCGAGTTCGTTGCGCTTGGCGAGCGCCTTGGGATGCTTCGCCCCGGCCATGCCGATTTCGTTGAAGAGAGCAGAAATGTTGTCGGAATCGATCTCGTCAAGCACCAGCTCGTACATCGCAAAAGCCTCGTCGTCCTTCTTCTGGTCCTGCAGATAGACTCCGCGGTCGTTGGCGACAAGCCCGAGATGACGGCGGATGGAATGGCGCATGCGCGTGACCGGATTGTCGGCCCTGCGGCTCTTGTAGCTTCCCCAGCCCGCCGGCACCTCCAAAAGCGCATCGAACTCCTTCCACGCGTTCCAGTCGGGAACGCGCTTCTCGTCGGCGCCGAAGAAGATGAATTCCGGCACCGGTTTCAGTCCCGCCGAATACCACAGATCGGGGGCTCCGTAAATGACGGCCTCCTTGGTCACCGACGGATCCGCGGCGAACCAGTCCTGCACGAAAGGCAGTACGCCCAGAGTCAGCGAAAGAGCAAGCGATTCGTTCTTGGATCCTCCGATGCCCTTGGCTTTCACCACTTTGCCCAGTTCCTCGAGATATTTGGTGTCGAGGTCGCGGGAAAGCGAAACGATGTTCAGCTCCTGCCCCTTGCGGGCCGCGGCGAGGCGGAGATGATCGTCCAGCACGCCGTCGGTCACGATCCACTTGCGGCCGTCCATTTCCGAAAGCACCTTTTCGGCCACCTTGTCGGCGAAAGCGCCGCGGTCGCGCTCGAACACGAAAAGGTTCCAGATGCACGTTACCGACAGCACGAAAACGAACAGCCCGCCTGCCGCGATGGCGATCACGCTTCGCCGGTGAAGCCACCAGTAGGAGACGAGGTGCCCGGCGGTGAACGCCGCAAACGCGCTCGTGGCCACCGGAAGGACGCCATAGGTCTCCATCTGGGACGACGGCGAAAGCGGCGTGGCGATCGCCAAAATCGAAATGAAGGTCATCGACGCGTGGAAGAACCACTGCACCATTGCAGGCTTTTCGTTGTACGCCTTCTCGCTCGAGAATATCGACGTCACGAACGGCAGCGTCGCGAAAATCGCCACGAACAGCCACCCCGGAGTGGTGTAATACGCCTTGAACTCCTTGAACAGACCGCGCAAGAGTTCGGAAAATTCAAGCCCGAAGCAGGACGCGGCCACCGGGAAGGAGACAATGCCCGCAAACGCGAAAAGCACCACCGCAAGATACGGACGCACCCCGCGGATGCGCTGCGCGGCGGTTATGGCGAAAACAAACACCGGAACCATCGCGAAGAAAAGCGCGGAATCGCAGGCGCCGAGCGCGACGGTCACGCCCATCGCCGCCGGCAGCAGAAGCACGATCGACCTGGGGGAATAAATCATAAGCGCCGCGAGCAGAAGCGAAAGCAGGGCCCAGCAGAAATCGAACATGCGCGGCTCGAGATGCGAAGACGCCTCGCGCACCGCCGGAGTGAACATGAAAACGACCGCCGCGACCAGACCCGCGACCAGCGAAAGTTCGCCGCGCCGCGCCGCCGACTGCTCGCCGTGCGCCCTGCTGCCCACGAAAACGACCGTGAGCGCGAAAAGCGACACTACCGCCGCCGCTCCGCATACCGGCGCAAGCGCATTGCCGACGCCGAACATCTTCGCGAACACCGCCATGAGCGGATAGGGCGGCTGCGCGACCGTGTCCAGCCCCAGCCACAACGCCTGAAGCTGCGCGCTTACGCCCGGAAACGCATAATCCGCCATCGACGCGAAATACACGATCGCCGACACCGCGCCGAGCGCCCCGGCGACAAGCCAGTTCTTCTTCATCTGCCATCCCTTTCAATGCGCCGGACGTCTCCGCGGCCGGCAAGTTTTTTCATTGCGGCGAAAGACACCTTCGCCCGCACCGCGGGACTGCCCGCGGATGTCACCTGCAAAATCTCTCCTCCGCACGAACGGACGGCATCGACCACCGCGCCGACGTCGATCGCGCTCATGGGAACGATTCTCACCGCTCCTCCGGCACCGGCGGCGATTTTATCCTTCGCCGAAAGCGGAAACACCGAAAGGACACCTCCCGTCCGCAGAGTCTCTGCCGCCACGTCCGACGCTTCAACCAGCGCGAGCGCCCCGGTACCGCATTCGACCACCCGCGCCCCGGCCGCCGAAGCCAACGCGCGCAGCTGCCCGGGACCGAGCGAGCGGCCGGAAACGAAATACGGCGCCGTCCTGCGCAGAGACAATGTCCGCTCCGGCTCCTTTTGCTGAACCGCCGTGTTGGTCAGGCTGACCGTGTTGGTGACGACGACCAGCCTCGTCAGATTCACGAAATTGGTGACTACGACACCTGTCGGCGCGCTCTCCGGAGCGGGAATCTCCGCCCCGCATCCGGCGAAGAGCAGCGCGGCTATGGCCAGCGGCCTTCTCATTTCATTTTCGCGAGAGCCTGTTTGAGATCGGCGATCAGATCATCGGGATCTTCAAGCCCCACGGAAAGCCGGATGAGATCCGGCGGAATGCCGGCATCTTTGAGCTGTCTGTCGGTGAGCTGCCGATGCGTATGGGAAGCGGGATGGAGCACGCAGCTCCAGGCGTCGGCCACATGGGTGACGATGCCGATCAGTTTGAGCGAATCCATGAACCTGATGGACGCCTCGCGCCCGCCCTTGATGCCGAACGTCATCACGCCGCACGGAGCAGGTCCGTCGAACTGCTTTTTGAGGAGTTTCGCGTACTTCGAGCCGGGAAGCCCGGCATAATTGACCCACGCCACTTTCTTCTGCGCTTTGAGCCACTTGGCGATCTTGAGCGCGCTTTCGGCATGGCGGCGGATCCTGACATGGAGCGATTCAAGTCCGAGATTCACGAGAAAAGCGTTGAACGGGGACGGGATCGAACCGAAATCGCGCATCAGATGCGCGGTACACTTGGTGATGTAGGCAAGTTTGCCGAACGACTTGGTGTAGCTGAGACCGTGGTACGATTCGTCCGGCTCGACAAGTCCGGGGAACTTCCCGGCGTGCGCCTCCCAGTCGAAATTTCCGCTGTCGACGATGCAGCCGCCGACCTGACTCGAATGACCGTCCATGTATTTTGTCGTGGCGTGCACGACTATGTCGGCTCCGAAGCGGAACGGACGGCACAGAATCGGAGTGGGGAAAGTGTTGTCGACGATGAGCGGCACTCCGTTTTTGTGCGCCGCCTTCGCGAACTTCGCGATATCGAGAACGACACCCGACGGATTGGCGACGGTCTCGCCGAACACGCACTTGGTGTTGGGACGGAACGCTTTCTGCAGGGTCTTCTCGTCGGCATCGGGATCGACGAACGTGAACTCGATGCCGAGCTTCTTCAGCGAAACCGCGAAAAGATTGAATGTGCCGCCGTATATCTGCGCCGAGCAGACGACATGATCGCCGGCATTGCAGAGATTGAGAACGGCGAACGTGGACGCCGCCTGCCCCGAACTCGTCAGAATCGCCGCGACGCCTCCTTCGAGCGCGGCGATCTTTTTCGCTACCATGTCGTTGGTCGGGTTCGCCAACCGCGTATAGAAATAGCCTGATGCCTTGAGGTCGAAAAGATCGCCCATGTGCTGGGTCGTATCGTATTTGAACGTCGTAGTCTGGTAAATCGGAACCTGACGCGGTTCTCCGCACTGCGGCTGATAGCCGCCCTGAACACATAAAGTGTCTATCCTCATCGCATGCCTTTCTTTTGATATGCGTGAATTATACCAAAAAAACGACCATCCTGACCAATTGCCTACTTCGACTGTCCGGCAACGACTTCAAACGGTCCGAGCGGCAGGTTGACCTCGTTGTAGACCGAGCCGTTCTGCGTCCGCCCGAAAAGATAACGGACGCGGACCGGAGATTCGACACCCTCGGCGCACAGAACTATCCTGTCCGGATCGGTAATCTCCCCGCTGTTGTAATTGACCCCGCCTTTTGCGTTCCTCGTCGGCACGATATTGACGATCGTAGCGGCCTTCCACTTGCCGTCTTCACCGGCGATCTCGAAATTGTTGCGCAGCGAACGGTCCGGATTGTAGAGGTAGAGCCCCTTCGCGTCGCGGCAGACGACCACGATGTTCGTGCCGTCGCGCACCGCCGATTCGACGCTCGGCGAATTGTCCCGGATATCCGAAAAACCGTAATCGCGCTTGAGCGCATGCACCGCCAACCGCCGTCCCACGATCTCCTTCTCCCACGGATGGATGTCGTCCCTGTTGCCGACATCGCAGATGACGGCCATCGCCGCGGCCGGCTGCTCGCGCTCGAATTTGGCCTGCATGACGCCCACGGTCGAATAACTCGTCGCCAGCTGGGCGAAACGGATCACGAAATTCTCGTTTTCGAACTTCTGCCTCCAACCGTTGAAAAGCGCGTGCATTTTCGAGGCGTAACGCTGCCATTCCCCGTTGGGATGGTTGTGGCAGCCCTGGTACCATATCATCCCTCGGCATGAATACGGGGCAAGCGGGGCGACAAGCCCGTTCCACAGCACGGCTGGCTGCGTCGTCGGAGAGCGCCACGGATACTTGTTGAAATTGGTCGGCCAGTTGCCCGCATCGTAGTACTTCCATTCAGAAACGTCTTTGAGCTCCGGACGCGACGCCGTTCCTTCCGCCGGCGTCCACGCATCGATGTTGGTGCCGCCGATGTGGGCGCAGACCAGCCCGATTGGCATATCCAGCGCCGAATGGAGTTCAAGCGCGAAATACGCCGCGACCGCGCTGCAGGACGATCCCGACATCAGATCCTCGGGAATGAACTTCTTCCACGAGAGTTTCCGCTGCGACCGCTCGAGCGGATGACGCTTCCATGTGCCGGAAGAGCGCAGAAAGCGGATCCGCGGCTTGCGCGTCATCTGCGCGACAAGCGAACCGTTCCGGTCCCGGTAGCGCGTGTTCCTGCCGACGAGCGGGCAATCCATGTTGGACTGTCCGGAAGCGAGCCACACTTCGCCGACGAGAACGTCGTTCACCTCAAGACGGTCTTTTCCGCATTCCGCCACAAGCGTCCGCGGCCGGGAATCCGCTTTGAGCGCGGAGAGTTTCACCCTCCAGCGTCCGCGGCCGTCCGCCTTCGCCCGCGCGCTCTCGCCTCCGAACGATACCGAAACCGACGCCGACGGCGGAGCGAAGCCCCAGACGTTGACCGGCATTTCCCGTTGCAGAACCATGCCGTCGGCGAAAGGGCTCGCCAGTTCGAACCGCGGAGATGTTTTCCCGTGCGCCGCCGTGGACGCAAACGCCGCCAATATGCCGACCGCGGCGATTTTCAGCGGCTGACAATGCTTATCTGTTTTCATGATGCCGTTATGATGCCATATTCCGTATCCGCGCAGCGTCATGCTCAGCGCAGGACGCAAAGATTATACCAAATCTCCACCTGCTTAAGTTTCCCTATTTTAGCCGTCGCGGAATTCAGGCTCGACTCCGAGCTTCCGCGTTGAAATCGCATTTGACATGAAACCGTTTCAACCGTGCGGTCACCACAGCGGAAATGCACCGAAGAAAGCGAAGCTTTCGGAGGAAACCTCGCCGAACCGAACCGAAGACGTCACATTGACACGGCACGGCTATGACGGCAATAATAATCACGTCTGAAAATAAATACTGTAGTACAGTTGCTGAAATGCGGCTCGTTAGATGTTTCAAAAGGTGGGGATATTCCCGCGTAACGGGTTACTCGAATGTGCAACTGTTGTACAGTGATAGCGAAGCGATTTTGTCTGACGTTTTGGTGCGCTATATGACTTGCAAAACGCGTCGGATTTCGCGTCAACCGTACTCCGCTTTTGATATGGGCGATTTTCGCGTCCTTGCGACCGCTTGA
>JAFVZE010000036.1 GCA_017508315.1 Kiritimatiellia bacterium
GGTGCGACCGCGTCGTGGTGGTGCGCGACTGGGACGGTAAAAAATAATCTTTTAGCTAATAAGGCTTAAGGAGATGAAGGCATGAAGTTCGAAAAGTTTGTTGTCGCCGGTGTGTTGCTCACCGGTGCGTTTGCAGTTCATGCAAAAAACTATTATGTCAACGCCGAATCTGGCGATGACAGGTACGACGGCTCGTCACCGGTCGTCATCTCCGAAACCGCAGGCCCGAAAGGGACGCTCTTGGGAGCGCTCACCAATGCCGTGAAGGGAGACGTCGTCTACGCCGCGGCCGGCGTTTATTCGAACGGCGTTTATGAAGTTAGCGGCCATCGCTACCGGGCATACATAACGGGCGGGGTAAAGCTTGTCGGTGAAGGACCGGGTAAAACCTTTATCGTCGGCGCCAAAGATCCGAACGGAGACGGTCAAGGTTGCGGCAGCGCTGCCGTCGCGTGCGTGCGGATGGAGACCAACGGAAACGGCGGCGGCGTAATCCGAGGGTTTTCGATTTCCGGCGGTCGGTCGCAAAATGCGTATAACGAAACCGCGGTTGGAGTTGCCGGCAACAGTTATTCCGAGCATATTGTCGTCGATTGCGTGTTTTCCAATAATTACAATGTAGGACGCGGCGCGGCGGTCGGCGGAACCATTTGCTCCAGATGTGTTTTTGCAGGCGGAAATACCGCCGTAAGCGCTGCCAATTCCGGGGTTGCGTACAATGCCAGATATTTCATCAACTGCATATTCGATTCCACTTCAAGGATATATGTGCCCGGAGGCTCAACGTATCTTTACAACTGTACCGGGATCAATAACTTGATGTACGTTAACTCTCCGTCTCGTTTTTACTGCTACAATTGCATTGTCGACACAAGTACAGGTTCACACAGTTATTTTAATTGTTTGCTGAAAGGTGCTGCCGCAGATGGCGCAAATGTCGGTAATACAACCATTACCAATATCGGAGATAAGATTCGTTTAGATGAAGATTTCAGTCCTAAGCCGGACAGTGTCGCCATTGATGCAGGAATTGAAATAGAAAGGCTGCAGGATGTATTCAGAGAATGGACCGGAGACAAACTTGCTGAGCTTGAGAAAAATCTCGATGTTTTTGGTCGGCCGCGCAGAATGGGAGCGGCGATGGATGTCGGGGCTGTAGAATATGATTGGTACGCGGTATATGCCTCGGTTCTCTCGCCGCGCAATCTTGTTGTTACCAACGCCACCTCCGGCATTACCGTAGCTGGCGGCAAGATGGTCGTACCGACGGCGAACGAGATATCCGTTCTTTGGAAGGTACCGGCGGGAGCGGGAACAAAAGAACTTGATTTCAGCTTCACCGCGAAAGTGACCGGCGGCGCGACGCTTACGGTGACGCGTTCGGGCGTAACGGTGGTTTCGGCAACGGCGCAAGACGGAGAGAAGGTCTATTCTTTCAAGGCAAGCGGAGAACAGGACCTCGTTTTCACCGTGACCGGCGAAAACGGCAATGCGGAACTTTCAGCATTTGCCAACTCGACGCTTGTTTTCGTCACCGACGGCGGCGGCGGATTGATTGTCAATGGGTTGACGGGCGGCGAAAAGGAGTTGATTGCAGGAGATGAGGAGCTTCGCGTTACCGTCGGCCGCGATTTTAAC
>JAFVZE010000037.1 GCA_017508315.1 Kiritimatiellia bacterium
AGGATTGTAGCCGTAAGAGAGGTATTTGTACGCTACCAGCTGCTTTATCGAGGTAAGGTAGGCTGAAAACGGCTTGTTGTCAAAGCGCGAAAATGCACCTGCTGCGTAGCGGTCAGGTTCCCCGACGAGCAAAGCGAGGAGCTTTCGCGCAGCGAAAGTCGCAAGAGGGTGCGCGTTACAACCCCGTAGCGAGTCGAGACCGAGGAGGAGCTCCGGACACCTTCTGAAGCGACAAAAATGACTCAACGAAATAAAATCGCACCCATCTACACGACACTTAGAATATTCCGCTTGCCTTCTTCAAAGGGATTGTAGTATAATTGGAAACATCATGACTTTGAAAGCATTTACCGCGTTCGCGCTGGCAGGGCTGGCGGCGTTCCAGGTTGCCGCTCAGGAAGCAGAGGCGGCACCGGAGGAAAATAAGGAACTTGAGGCCGAGATCTCATACGTCGAGGCGCTCGTCAATTACGGCTATCCCGATCTTGCCGGGCCTGTCATAGAGGTCACCAAGAAGCGCTGGCCGGAATCGGAAGCGCGCTTCTTCGCCATCGAGATCCGCAGCATGCTATCGCTCGGCAAATTCGCCGAGGCCGAAAAGAAGATCGCCGCGCTTCCAGATCGCAAGTCCTCCAAGTACTGGGCGGCCCGTCTTGAGGTCGCGAACAACTACTTCGGTCGCGGACAGAAGCCCGAGTGCATGAAGATCTACAACGAGTTCTTCAAACTCTTCCCCAAGCCTCCCAAAGACATCCGCAAGTTCTACATGGACGCGAGCTACGCCTACGGGCAGTTGCTCGTCGGCGACAAACAGTACGCGGCGGCGGCCAGGATATACAACAATCTCCTCACTCAGCTCAAGGGTGAGGAATGGTGCAACATCGCGGTGGAGACGGTCGAGATATATCTGCGTCTGGCCGAGTCCCAGACCGACGCCAAGCACGCCAAGACGCGCGAAGAGAACCTTGCCGCGGCCACCAAGATCGTCGACAAACTTCTCTGGCAGCAGGACAGCCCGGTTCTTTTCGGGCGTGCGGTGGCGATGAAGGCGCATATCGAGCAGATCCGCGGCGACATCGAAAAGGCGTCCACGATCATCGATGAATATATGGGGCAGCTGCGCGACATCCACGACCAGATCGTGCAGGTCGACCCTGAAGGAAAATTCGGTCTTCTGCGCCAGTCTCCGCTTCCGGAGTGCCGCTATCTTCAGGCCAAGATGCGCTGGGACGAGGCGAAGATGCTTTCCGAGCAGCCTAAACCGGACGACGACAAGATCAAGGCTCTCTTGTTCGGACCGCGCGGCAAAGGCGGCAAGCGTATAGGCGCCAAGGGCGCGTTCAACATTTCCGTCGCGGTGTTTTTGAACTACGAGACGAGCGCCTGGGCGCCGGTCGCGGGCGATCTTTCCGAGGAAATAAAGAAGTTCGCCGAAAAGCGCTACAACGCCAAGATCAGGACCAAAGTCACCCCCGAGCAGATCGCCAAGGTCCGCGCCGCCCAGTTCAAGAGCGCGACCGAACTTTTCGCCGCCGGCGACTATCTCAAGGCGATCGACGCCTACGGCGACGTTCTTGCGAAGTATCCGGAACTTCTGGAGTCGATTCAGGCCGTGGAGAATGTCGCCTCGTCGTACATCGATCTCATTCTCCAGTCAAAGGATGCGAAGCTCAAAGAGGAATACCGTCTCAACGCCGATGCGGTCGAGGGATATCTCGCCGAACGTTTCGCCGGTTCCGGAAGCAAGGCGATAATGTCCGCCGCCGGCGATGCCGTTATCCGTCTCGCCGCCAAGGAGCAGGAATACCGCAATTTCGCCAGCGCCGACAGGCTCTATATGCTCTTCTTCACCAACTACCGCAAACATACGGCGTCCGCGACGCTGGCGGCGGCCAAAGCCATGGAACTTCAGCGCTCCGAGCGTTACTCCGATGCCGTCCGCTACTGGGGCATAATCTGCCAGTACTACACCAACACCGCCATGTACGCCTCGGCGCTCGCCCAGCTTTCCGCCTGCAACGGCAAACTCGGCGATTCCGCCGCGGAGATCGACTGCATGAGCAGATACGTTTCGGTCGAGAAGGTGAAGATCCGCAAACTGCAGGCGCAGTTCCGTCTGGCGCAGATGTATCAGCGCGAAGGCCTGAAGATGCTCGACGGCGCCGCCACCAACACCGTTGCTGACGCGGTCGAGGCCGCCGAGCGTCAGGGTACGGCCGAGATCATCAAGGCGATCCGCCAGTTCAGCGGCTTTACCGCCGCCGCCAACGAAGCGCTCGCAGATCCTTCGACCCCGAAGGGCGATATCGCCAAGTACAAAGAACTCAAGGAAGCGGCCGCGTTCATAGTCGGCGAATGCTGGAGCCGGATGAACCGTCCGGAGAAGCATCTCGCGACATACCGCGCGAAAGCCGCCGAGAGTTACGAGAAGTATCTCGCGGAGTATCCCGAAGGAAAGTGGGCGAAGGTCGGCTACGTGAAACTCGGCACCATCTACACCGCCATCGGAGATATGGCCAAATCCAAGGATGCGCTCGACCGGCTCTCGCGCAAGTTTCCGGAGTCCGACGAGGCCAAGAACGCCAAGCCTCGCCTTGCCAAGAGCCTCATCGAGATGGGTATGAGGCGTGAAGGCGCCGAAATCTACGGTGAAATGCTCCGCACGGACGGCGCGTACACCGCGCAGCAGTTCGTCAACGCCGGCGAGGCGCTCATCGAGGCGAAAAACTGGGATCTCGCCAATCAGGCTTTCGAGAAGGCCGTCCGCATGGCGGGCACCAACTCGCTGGCCACGGTTGCGAGAGCGCGTCTCGGACAGGCCCGCAGTTCGTTCCGTCAGGGATCGCTCGCCGAGGCGCGCGAAGCTCTCGACCGCTTCCTGCAGGATCCGAAGCTTTCTCGACTTTCGCTTGCCGCCGACGCCAATTTTATGCTCGTGGAGGTCGCTTCCGATCAGGGGCGTGCCGAGAAGGACGCCATCATGCGCGGCAAGTACTTCGGCGCGGCCATCGGAGCGCTCAAGAAGGTCCGCCAGTACTGGGGCGGGAAGCCGCGCTGGGAGCAGGACAAGCTTGACATTCTTTCCGGCGAAGTGCTCATCGACCGCATGAAGGCCGAAGAGTCGATGGGGCTGAAGGAAGAGTCGCTGGAAACGTGCGGTCGCGCCGCGGCGACGTTTCAGGTGTTCATTCAGGCGCACGGGGTGACGGAGGATCATCCGCTCGACAAGATGGCGGACGGCGAGAAGGTCAACCTCGAACGCGCCTACGCCGCCATCGTTCCGCTCTTCTCGAAGATGGGAGCCGACAAGGCGGACCTCGTGATGCGTTTCGGCAAGGAGTACCTCGATCTCTTCCCCGAAGGCAAGAACAGAACGGAGATTTCCAACTGCATGAACAAGGCGAAGGCTGACCTGCCCGCCAAGTAAGAACAAACAGAATCTTAAGGAGAAAACCAAATGCGTAAAATAGCGATGACGGCTTTGGCGGCGATGGCCGCAGCCAACCTCTGGGCCATTCAGGGCTCGATAACCACCGACACGGAAACGCTCGTCGGCGACATCAAATGGCAGCCTCGCGGCAAGAAATACGTCGTTTCGGTCAAGAAAGGCTCGACGATGCTCGATATGGAGCGTCCGCTCGCCGATGTGAGGTCCATCGATATTCCCAAACCGGCCGGATTCGACAAGGCGGTCGAGCAGGTTGAAAGCGGCAACGGAGCCGCCGCGGTGGCGGTTCTCGCCAAGATCGTGGCCGACTACCGCATGCTCAAGTGGGACAAGCCGGCCGGCCGTTATCTCGCTCAGGCTTATCTTGCCGCCAATCAGGCGCAGAAGGCGCACGATGCCTGTCTGAAGATAATTCAGGAGGATAAGAGCGCGGCCTACTCGGGCGATCTGGCCGCGGCTTACTGGCAGTCGCTTCTCAAACTCGGAAAGAACGAGCAGCTTGAAGGGCTTGTCTCCAAGGCGATCTCGAGCGGAGATCGCCGTGCTTCGGCCGCGGCGCTCGTGATGCGCGGCGACATCGTGGTCGCCGGATGCAACGACGCTCCCGACGGTCTGCGCAAAGCGCTTGCCGACGGCTATATGCGCGTAGTGCTCATGTATGCCGACGCAGAATGCGTCAGGGAACGCGGCGAAGCGATGGTAAAAGCGGCTTCGTGCTTCGACAAACTCGGACAGGCGGGCCGCGCCGAGAAACTCCGCGCCCAGGCGAAGACGCTTTGAAACGGATATGTGAACCAGAAAATCTGAAACTGCAAAACAAGGAAAAAAGAGATGAACAAGATGAAGAAAACTTTGATGGCCGCGGCGGTTGTTTTCGGTACGTGCGCCTCCCCGATGGCGGCATTCCAGTCGATCGGACAGGAACTCACCGACGCGAGCGGAAACGCGGTTTCCAGTGATGCCGCCAAATCCCAGAGCTCGGGCGGCGGATTTTACGACATCGTTTTCGGTTCGGGCATCGTCGGCATGCTTTTGTGGTTCACGCTTTTCGGCGACGGCGCGATGGCCATCTACTTTTCCATCGACAGCTCCATTCTCATCAAACCGGACAAACTGATGCCCAAGAAACTTCTCTCCGGCATTCAGGATGCCATGGCCGAAGGCGATGTCGTCAAGGCGATGGAAGTCTGCGAGCAGAACCCTTCGGCGATGTCGTCGATCGTCATGGCCGCGTTCCAGCACATCGAAGAGGGGTTCGAGGCGATTCAGGAGGCCGTTACCGCCGCTTCCGATCTTGAACAGGAAAAGATCCAGCAGCGTCTCAACTGGATTTCCGTCTGCTCCAACCTCGGCCCGTCTCTCGGACTGCTCGGTACGGTGCAAGGTATGATCCTGACGTTCCAGGCGCTTGCTTCCGGAGGCGCCGGCGACGCCGCCGCGCTCGCCAACTCGATCGGTCAGGCGCTCTGGACGACGGCCGGCGGTCTTATCGTGTCGATCCCCTCCATCACGGTGTTCTACTCGCTGCGCAACAAGGCCAACCGTCTCATTCTCAGAATGACGGCGATGACCATGGAGATTCTCAACGGCCTGCGCAACGTTTCCGTTGATCCGGGCGTCGAGGGCGAAGTTCCGGCAGAGGAAGCACAGGCTTAATTTTAGGAGCAGCAATGGCCCGCAAGCCACAGGAGAATCCAGTCCTCGATATGACGCCGATGATCGACGTCGTCTTCGAGCTCATCATCTTCTTCGTTGTCACGCTCGTGGAGGCGCAGCGCAAGGACGAGACGATCGAGCTTGAAGACGGACGTCACGGCATCGTGATGACGCCGGAGGAGCTTCCCCCGACGCACATGATGATCGACATCGGTCTGCGCAGAGGCAAGCCGAGAATCTCAATCGGCGACCGTGAAATAACTCCGGAGGAAATCGGCCGCAGAGTCAAGGAGCGCATGCGCAAGATCGGCGAGTTTCCGGTTCTCATCCGCGCCGATTTCGCCGTTCCCCATTATGCGGTGGCGAGAGTGATGAACGCCTGCACCGCCAACGGAATCTGGAAGATTTCGTTCGTGGCCGTCGGCGAGGACAAGCGTTCGAAGCCTGGAAATCCGGCCCGTCCGCGTCTTAACGCTCTGAAGAGGAGATCCAGATAACATGGCGAGAAAACCTCAGGAGAATCCGCAGCTCGACATGACGCCGATGATCGACGTCGTGTTCGAACTCATCATTTTCTTTGTCGTGACGATCAAACAGGAAGACCTGTTCACTCGCCTGAACGCCAACCGTCCGGCTCCGGCGAGCAGCACTTCGAGTTCGAACGAGTCCGATACCACGGTTACGATCGAAATCGACCGCGGACGCGACGCGAACGGCGTGATCATCTACAACAAGCGGGAAATCCGCCGCAAGGAACTTGATCAGAACCTCAAGGAGGTCGCGCGCACGTCCAAGAAGACGCCGATCGTCATCAAGTGCACGGAGGCTTCTCCGCACAAGGCGCTGGTCGATGTTCTCGACATCTGCTACCGCAACGAACTCCACAGCGTCAGCATATTCACGCTTTGACGGGATTTCCTTCATTCCTGGCGTTCAAGTACCTCAAACCGAAGCGCTCGGTCGCTTCGGTTATCACTTGCGTGTCGGTGCTGGGGGTTATGCTCGGGGTTGCGGTGGTTATCATCGTGCGCAGCGTGATGACCGGTTTCGGCGATATCTGGGAGGAGAAGATACTTGATTTCAAACCGCACGTGTCGCTCCTGCCGATGCACGGCAATGTGATAAACGGCGAAGACGATCTCGCGGAAAAACTTCGTGCCGTAGACGGCGTTTCCTGCGTTACGCCGGAGATCGACACCCGCGTGCTCATTTCCCACCGCGGACGCGTGCTCGCTCCGGTTCTGATCGGGGTCGACGGCGAAGATTTCGCCAAGGCGTACAAGGTGGGCGCTCCGAGAGCGGGGACTTTCGATCTTGAAGGGGACTCCATCGTTCTTGGCGTGAATGCCGCGCGCACGCTTGGCGTCTGGGTGGGCGACACGGTCACCGTCTATTCCCCGAAGACGCTCGTGGAACGCGACGAGGTCTTTCTGCCGGTGAAATGGAAAGTCGTCGGAATATTCTCCTGCGGTCAGCACGAGTATGATTCGGGGTATGCCGTCGCTTCTCTTCCCAACGTGCGCGATCTGATGGGGATGGAAAAGGGCGTTTTCGCCGTTCACGTAAAGACGGACCGGCCGACCGACGGCCGCCGGTTCGATGAAATCGTGCGGAAGTTGAGGAGCTGCGGCGGAGAGCGGCAGCTTTTGAGGAGCGTGACCTGGCGAGAGGCCGATCGCGAGATATTCAACGCTCTGGCGGTGGAAAAGAACATGACGGCGCTTCTGCTTTCGCTTATTTCACTGGTGGCGGTGTTCTGCGTCATGAATACGCTTTTGGTGCTGACGGTGCAGAAAACGCCTGCCATCGGACTTCTGAAGGCGCTCGGATTCTCACGACTCGAGATTATGGAAGTCTTCATGGTGCACGGCATGATCCAGTGCTCGCTCGGCATAATTCTCGGACTTCTTGCGTCCTGGGCGGTTCTCTCCAATCTCCAGAACATCGTCGAATGGCTCGCCGCCATGGGGCTGGAAGTGTTTCCCGCGTCGGTCTACGGTCTTTCGGCGATTCCCCACCGGCTTATAGTCTCCGATATCTTCTGGGTGGTGGCGCTGGTGTTCGTGTTCGGAGTCCTCGCGTCGCTCATACCGGCGCTCGCCGCGGCTTCGAAAGATCCGGTAAAGTCGCTCAACGGAAACTGAGGAGGGTCTTCATGTCGGTTGTGATGGGGGCGATAGACCTTAAAAAACGTTTCAAAGTACCGGGCGGAAAGCCCATCGAGGTTTTGAAAGGCGTCAATTTTTCGGTGAAGGCAGGGGAGAAGGTGGCGATAGTCGGCCGCTCCGGTTCCGGAAAGTCGACGCTTTTGAACATTCTCGGCGGACTCGAGAAGCAGACATCGGGAACGGTCACGCGGCCTGAGGATATCGGTTTCGTGTTTCAGCAGTATCATCTGATGCCGGAATTGACCGTGCTGGAAAACGTGCTTCTGCCGACGATGAAGCGCTCGTTCGTCCGCAGCGCCGCGGCGCTCACGGTTCCGGCCTGCAGAGCGCGGGCGCGGGAACTTCTCGGACGCGTGGGGCTCGCCGGGCGGATGAATCACCTTCCGGGTGAGCTTTCCGGCGGCGAACAGCAGCGTGTGGCGCTTGCGCGGGCGCTCGTTTCGCGTCCCGGCATGGTTCTTGCCGACGAGCCGACCGGCAACCTCGACGCGATGACGGGAGCGGAGGTTCTGCGGATGCTTCAGGAACTTTCACAAGGTTCGAGCGTGGCGCTTGTGATGGTGACCCATTCCCCCGGCGCCGCGGCGGTCTGCGACCGTGTGCTCAAACTTGAAGACGGGGTGCTCGTCCCCGCGTAGACAGGAAAGGATGCCTTAAATATGAAAATAGCGATTGTCGGCGCCGCCGGACGCATGGGTCAGATGCTTTGCAGACTGGCCGAGGGAACTTCGCTCGAAGTGGTTTCAAGAGTCGATGTCGCCGAAGGGTTCGACCGCGGCTGGAGCGATGACGTTGAAGGCGTTATCGATTTCTCGTTCCACGGAGCGCTTCCGGATCTGATCGAAAAGGCCGCGCGGCAGGGGATCGCCTATGTTATCGGCACCACCGGTGTAACGCCGCAGGAGCAGAGCAAGGTCGACGAGGCGTCGAAGAGGATTCCGATCGTCCAGAGCGGCAATTATTCGCTCGGCGTCAATCTGCTGCTTGAACTGGTGGGGAGAGCCGCGGCGACTTTAGGGCCGGAATACGACATTGAAGTGACGGAGATGCACCACCGCCACAAAAAAGACGCGCCGAGCGGGACCGCGCTGATGCTCGCCAAGGCCGCGGCGGCCGGAAGAGGCGTGGATTTCGGTAAAGTCGCCGTATACGGCCGCGAAGGAGAAACCGGCGAGCGTCCGGCCGGGGAGATAGCGGTACATGCTCTGCGCGGCGGTTCCGTGATCGGCGACCATACGGTTATGTTCGCCGGCGATGTCGAACGCGTTGAAATCACCCACCGCGCGCAGGGACGCGAAGCTTTCGCGGCGGGGGCGCTCAAGGCGCTGGAATGGGCCAAGGGCCGCGCTCCAGGGATGTACACGATGCGGGATGTTCTGGGATTCTCATCCGCAGAAATCGGGTGAGTTCGAGGGCGGATTTTGATATAATACCGAAACGTTATGAATACAGTACTCATAGGTGCCCAGTGGGGCGATGAAGGCAAGGGCAAGGTTATCGATTTCCTTACCGAAGAGGCCGATGTGGTTGTCCGTTTCCAAGGCGGCTCCAACGCGGGGCATACCGTGGTCGTCGGCGACAAGAAATACGTTCTCCATCTCGTTCCCAGCGGCATTCTCCATGACGGGAAGCGCTGCGTGATCGGCAACGGCGTCGTGATGGATCCGTTCGATCTGATGCGCGAGCTCGAGCAGGTCGAGAGCTGGGGCTTTGAACTTAAGGGTCGTTTCCACATTTCCGAACGCGCCCATATGGTCATGCAGTGGCACCGTGCGCTTGACAAGGCCGAGGAGGCCGCCCGCGCCGAGGGTAAGAAAATCGGCACCACCGGCCGCGGCATCGGCCCTGCGTACGCCGCCAAGGTCGGCCGCTACGGAATGCGCGTCGGCGACATTCTCAAGCCGAATTTCCTCGGACTGGTGCGCGAGCAGGTCGAAGACGCCAACCGCAAGCTCAAGGCGCTCGGAGCCCTGCCGCTCGATGCCGAGGAGATGGTGAAACTCTACACCCCGATGGTTCCGGCGCTCATGCCGTACGTGACCGATACGGTGCAGCTGCTGCACGAGAACCTCGACGCCAAGCGTCAGGTGCTTTTCGAAGGCGCCCAGGCGACGATGCTGGACATCGATTTCGGCACCTATCCTTTCGTGACCTCTTCCAATCCGACCGCCGGCGGCGCCTGCACAGGCTCGGGCGTTTCGCCCCGGGCCATCGACCGCGTGATCGGAGTTTTGAAACTGTACACGACCCGCGTCGGCGAAGGTCCGTTCCCGACCGAGCTTTTCGATGCCGACGGCGAACTTATGCGGGAGCGCGGCGGCGAGTTCGGCGCGACCACCGGACGTCCGCGCCGTTGCGGGTGGTTCGACGCGGTGATCGCCCGCTACGCCCAGCGCGTGAACGGCATCGATTTCTGGGCGATGACCAAACTTGATGTCCTCGATGCGTTTCCCGTGATCAAAATCTGCACCGGCTACCGCCGCAAGGACGGTTTCGTCTACACCACGTTCCCGTCCGATCTCGACGCGCTTGCTCAGTGCGAACCGGTGTACGAGGAACTGCCCGGCTGGCAGTGCGAGACTTCCAAGGTCACCGACTACGCCGATCTCCCCGAGAATGCGAAGAAATACATCGAGCGCATCATCGAACTGGTCGGAGGCAAGCTGGGAGTCCTGTCGGTCGGTCCCGCCCGCGAGACGACTTTGCGGATCAATATCTGATGGCCGATGGCGACTACGAACGTCGAAGCGCAAGACTGGCTGAAATCAGAAGATTCGAAAGAATACTTCGAACTTCTGAAGTTTCAGTCGGTAGGGGCGGATCCGGATCGGCTCGGGGATTCGGCCCGATGCGCGACGTGGTTGAAGAAATGGCTCGAAAAGACCGGGGCTGAAGCCGAACTTGCAACCAAAGACTTCGCCCCGCCGGTTCTCTTCGCCGAATTCAAGGCGGAGGAAGGCGCTCCGAGTGTCCTTTTCTACGGTCATTACGACGTTCAGCCGCCGGATCCTCTTGATCAGTGGCTTACACCGCCGTTTGAGCCGACGTTGAAGGGCGATCGCGTATATGCCCGCGGCGCTCAGGACGATAAGGGACAGTTGTTCGCTTTCCTCTGCGGCGTCAGGGAGTTTGTCGCGGACAATCCCGGACGGATCAATCTCAAGGTGATTCTTGAGGGGCAGGAAGAAAGCGGCAGTACGGCGCTTTCGAAGCTGCTCCCCGAACTTAAGTCCAAACTCGCCGCCGACGTGCTTCTTGTCTGCGATTCCGGCGCCGCCGCCGGTTTGAGACCGGCCATCGTCGCGGGACTTCGCGGGGTGAGCCACTTTACGGTCAAACTGACGGCTGCGAACCGAGATCTCCATTCCGGCGAATACGGCGGCATCGCGCCGAACGCCGCGCAGGGCATGGCCGAACTCGTTTCTTCTTTGCACAATCCCGACGGATCGATCGCGGTGTTCGGCTTCCGCGACGGCATTGAACCGCCGTCGCATGAAGAGTTGCGCACGGCGGAGGCGACCGCGCCGGACGAAAGCGCGCTCCGCGACGATATCGGCTGTGAACCGGTCGGCGGACAGCTCGGCAGAACGATCGTTCAGCGCAACGGCTTCGAACCGACGATCGAAATAAACGGCATCCATTCCGGATACGGCGGTCCGGGATCGAAGACCGTCATCCCCTGCGAAGCGATCGCCAAGATATCCATGCGTCTCGTCCCGGGGCAGAATCCCGAGCGCGCTTTCGCGGCGGTCAGAGAACATCTGGAAAACCGCGTTCCCCGGGGCATGAAGATGGAGATTTCTGAATTGACCGGCGGTGCCGCCGGCTTCCGTCTTCCGCTCGCATCTCCGCTTTTCCGGCTGGCGGAGGACGTGCTCGGGGAAATGGACGATCGCGGCGCGGTCTTCTACTGGAACGGCGCTTCGATACCGATCGTATCGGCGCTTCGCGAGATCAGCGGAGCCGCACCTCTGCTGGTGGGTTGGGGGCAGAGCGAAGACAGGATACATTCCCCGAACGAAAGTTTTTCGGTCGCGCAGTTCGCGCGGGCCAAGGAGTGGGCGCTGAAGATTCTCGGCAGCCTCGCCTGATTTATCCTGTCGCGCGCACCCGGTCTTGAGCGGTAGGTGACTGAAACGGCTTGCCGGAAAATGGTATAATGTCCGGCAATGGAAGATTCGGTTCAGAAGAAGACCTCGTTCACGTACGAATTGACGGAAGACCAGCAGGAAAAACTGCTGGGACTTATGCTCGGCGGCAATTACCGCAAGCGGGAGGTTCCCTATTCGATATGGTCGATCGAGGGCGACAAATTCAACGCGACGCTTTATCAAAAGGAGAAGCACGGCAGGCGCAAACTGTGCGTGCAGGGGGCGAAGGCGGAGGATTTCGTTCTTTTCCAGCTCGAGCCGACGGTTCTCGGCGCTGCGGGGCTCGGGTACGAGAAGGAACTTTCGCCGGAGCTTTTCAGCGCCCATGCCGGCAGCGACGAGTCCGGCAAGGGCGATTATTTCGGCCCGCTCGTGGTCTGCTGCGCCTATACCGACGAGAAGCTTTCCGACGAGATGGTGAAACTTGGGGTCAAAGACTGCAAACGCATGACCGACAAGGCGGTTTTGAGCGTGGGATCGCGGCTGCGCAGGCTTCTCGGAAACGACGGATTTTCCGTTGTCAAACTTTCGCCGCCGGCGTACAACCGGCTTTACGCGAAAATGCGCAACATCAACCGGATGCTCGCCTGGGCCCACGCCACCGCGATCGAGGGGTTGCTTGAGAAAAAACGCGGTTGCGGCCGGGTGGTGGTGGATCAGTTCGCCCCGACCGAGGCGACGATCGCGCGCGCGCTCAAACCGCTCGGCAAGGCCGCCAGAGTGGAGCAGCGCCACAAGGCGGAAAGCGATATCGCCGTCGCCGCGGCCTCCGTGATCGCCCGCGAGATATTCGTCCGCGACTGTATGGCGATGGGGGACGAGGTTTTCGGCGAGGCGGCCGCCGGCGAAGAGGCGCGGCGCATACCGCTGGGATCGAGCGATCCGTCGGTAAAGGCGCTGGCCTCCGAGATGGTGCGCAAAAACGGCGCGTTGTGGCTTATGAACCATGTCAAGGCGCATTTCAAGACCACCGACGACGTTCTTGCCGCCGCCGGGATGTCGCGCACGGATCTGCCCTCCGAGGGACAGGTGGTGAGCGCCGCGCCGAACGGAACTTTCAAGGCAAAAAGCAAAGGATAAAAAGTTATGTTGCTTGCAGATTCGCTGATAGACGGTTTTATGTCCTCGAACTTCATGGGGCAGGCGCTCGTGGCCGTGCAGCTGCTCGGCTCGGTGGTGATGTTCGCGACCATCATCGGCAAGGCGCGGGAGCTCGGGTTCGTGGCGATCGCCACGCGCAGGTTTCTGCGCGATTTCTCCACCGGACGCGACGTTCTCGAGTATTACCTGCAGCGCCGTCCGTCGTCGGCGAGCGGTATCGAGGGCATTTACAAGGAGACGTGCGAGCGGCTGCTGAAGCTGCTCGCGCCGGATGTCCGTTCGCTTTTGGTCGGGCACCAGACCGACGGCGACGGCGCCGCCGCGCTCACGGCGCGGGAAATCGAGCTCGTGCGCGGAACCTGCGAGCACGCGCTCGACGAAGAGGAGATCCGCGTCGAGCACGGGATGGGGATAATCGCGACCGTGGTCGCGCTCGAACCGATGCTCGGGCTTCTGGGCACGGTATGGGGCGTTCTCGACGCTTTCGCCGAAATGGGAACGGCCGGGACGGCCAATCTCGCCACCATCGCGCCGTCCATCTCCGCCGCGCTCGTGACGACGGTGGTGGGGCTTCTCATCGCGATTCCCGGCGTCATCGCATTCAACCGCATGAACGCCACGATCCGCAACATCACGTCCGACATGGAAGGTTTCGCCGACGAACTTACCGGACGGATCGCCTGCGAATTCCAGGGAAGGGGCGCGTGAGATGTCGCTGAGGCGCAGACGGCAGCGCGGCGAAAAGCCCAAGGCGACGGTCGACATGACCTCGCTCATCGATCTTACGTTTCTTCTGCTCGTTACGTTCATCGTGACCCTTCCGGCGCTGGAGCAGGGGATTTCGATCATGCTGCCGCAGGCAAAAACCGACCAGTTGCCCACCAAGGACCGCAAGGCCAACGTGGTCACGGTCGATTCTTCAAACCGGATATATTTCAAGGACAAACCGGTTACGCTCGAAGAACTCGAATCGACGCTCATGCGGCTTGCCGCCGAAGATCCCGACGTGCCGGTTCTGGTGCGCGGGGACGAGAGGCTCGATTACGGCAGCGTCATGAATGTGGTGAAAATCGTCTACAAATGCAAGGTGCGCCGCATGGCGCTGGTGACGGTGGAGAAGTAGGCGCGGGATGTTCACGGAAAAAAAGCGCCCGGAGGTATTGAGCACGAAGACGCTGATCGTCGCGCTTCTGATCCATATGGCCTTTTTTTCCGCCTTCTGGATTTTTTCAATAGTGAACTTCAAGCCGAAAGAGGTGGTCATCCCTATTGATCTGACGGTGGTGGTCAATGAAAATCTCGACGGCAAAGAGAACGAGCCTCCGCCTCTTGAGGAAAGCGAACCGGAGCCGCCGCCGGAGCCGAAACCGGAAGTGAAGGTTGAGCCGCCGCCGAAGGTTGAGAATGTCGAAGCGGTCGAGGTGGTCAAGGAACCCGAAACCGAGAAGAAGAGCGTGAAAAAAGTTGAGAAGAAGCCCGAAAAGAAGCCGGCGAAAAAGCCCGAAAAGCCCAAAAAGACCAAAGAGCAGCTTTTGAGGGAGCGTATCGCCAAAATGCGCAAAAGCGCGACGACCGTGAAAACCCCGATCGTGGTGAAGGATGTTCCAAGCGGCGACGGCCGTACGTCCAGAAAAACGCTGAGCGACGCGGAAGTCCGCAGGCTTCTCAATCAGGGATATGTACCCGGACGAAGCGAGCAGCTTGCCGCAAGCGAAGCGCAGCGCTGCGCTTCGCTCATCAAGATGGCGCTGGACCGCCGCTGGAGCGAGGTTTCGCCGACGATCGACCGTGAGGGTATGGTGGTGCTGGAGGCGCAGTTCACCGATGCCGGGCGGCTCGTCAACTGCCGGATCGTGAAGAGCTGCGGAAGCGTGATTTCCGACAGAGCGGCGCTGTCGGTGGCGAGCACGGTCGGGATAGTCTTCGGGTTGAGCCCGGAGTTCATCGCCAGCAGCCGCAAAAGTCCGGTTCTGATCAATTACAATGTTCGGGGAGGGAGATGACTTTTCCTGCAGTGTTGACGGCCGCGCTGATTCAGCTTCCGGGGGTGACGGGGGAAAATCTCCGCGCCCGGGCGTTTTTCGATGCCAACAACGTGAAGGTGGGCGATCCGCTTACGCTTACCGTCGATTTTCTCGGCAACGCGGATTTCAAGGCTCTGCATCCGCCGTCGCTGTCGGACAGAGTGGAGCGCGGCGACTGGAAGGTTTACGATGAAAGCGCCAAGACCGATACGTACCGGGACGCCCGCCGCCTTACCTACCGGGTGCGTCCGATGCGCAAAGGGCTGTTGCGTTTCCCGGCGCTCGAATTTTCCTATGTCACCGCCTCGGGTGAAAAGCGGACCGTAAAGTCGAACGAAATTCCGGTGCATTCGAAATCCATTTCACAGGTGGCGGTTGCCGGCATGGATGAGGCGGTCCGTATGCCGCAGCCCGACGCGCTGATTGTCGAGCCGCCGCCGTCGCTTTCCGAAGACGAGCTTTTCGCCTGGCGCAAGGCGTGCGCCGAGCCGAGCGCGGCGGCGTTCGCCCGGTTCGATTTTCCGGCCGCCAGACTCAACGAGGCCCGCTGCGCGGTCATGGAGGGCAACTGGGCGCGGGCGATGAAACTGTACGGACGGCTTGAATGGATACTGGGGCAGACGCCGGCGGTCGAACGCGGAATGGTGGCCGCGCTGGCAAGGCGTTATGAAAATCCCCATGCGCAGCTGCCGGTGTGGCGGGAGGTCGGAAGACCGATACTGCGTCATCCCTGGCAATGGCGACTGGCGATCGTCGCCGGCGGTTTTCTGCTGCTCTCGGCGCTGCTGTGGGCGGCGGGGAAGATTATCCGCATGGCGGCGTGTATCGCGGCTGCGCTTCTTCTGGTGTCCGATGCCGCGGCGCAGGGGATATTCCGGCAGATGGAGGAGGAAATGGAGCAGATGCGCCAGCAGATGCGCCAGAGCATGGGAACTTCCTTCTCGTTCGGCTTCGGCGGCGAAAGTCAGGAGCCGGTGTCGGTCGCGGTTTCGGTGGAGCCAAGCAAAAAGGAACTGCGCGTCGGCGATGCGTTCGAATTCGTCGTTTCTCTCGATGTTCCGAAATTCTGTTCGATCGGACAGATCCGCATAACGCCTTCGGAAATGTTCGGTATGACGGTGACGGGACGGGCGGAGAATCTGCCGGACGCGAAATCGGACAATCCGTCCAATGTCGTCAAGCGTCTTTCGGTGCCTGTGAGGTACGATGTTCCTTTCCGCGGAGAGATTTCGTTTTCCGTCAGCGGAATGGCGAGCCGACGAAACGACCGCCGGCGGTCGGGAGGATTTTTCAGTTTCACTTCTTCAACTTCGTTCAGGAGCGAATCTAAACCGATTGCGGTGGATGTCAGACCGCCGCCGGAGTCGGGACAGCCCGAGGACTACGCCGGAGTCGTTTCGGCGGATGTTTCGCTGCGTGAATTTCTGGATATCGGCGAGGTGGAGACCAACGATGTCATTCAGATAACCTACGAGCTCAGAGCCGTCGGTTTCATACCGGCGGATTTCATGCCGAAGGGGGCGGCTTTCGAGATCGGACGGGACGAGCGCGGCGGCTCGGCAACCTACCGCAGGTTCTTCGTCGCCGACGGAACGAATCTGACGCCGCGCGTTGAGGTGCCCTATTACGATCCGGAAAGCAAGAGTTACCGGCGCGCATCATGCGGCGGCAGTCCCGTAAAATACCGTCCTGCGAACGAAGGCAATGCGGAGCGGTTCGATAGGATTTCAGACGGACAATAGTTGTCCGTAACCGTTCGCAATATCAAAAAGTAGGTCTGCTTTTTTGTGTTTGATGGGATTGAGGGGAAGGGAGGAATTTGGTAAGATATGCGTGTTCCTGAAAGGTGAGAGCCTTGAGGGGATGATAGATTTCCCGCGTGGAGTACGAGAGGGTGTGCTAAAAAGATAGGCGCCGAAGTACAGCTGCGTTTGGGACGCGTCGAGTGAAAAGCCTCGGAAACTTGAAACTCCAAAGACGCATTGAAGAGGACACTGCCATAGTCCGTGCAGTTTCGCCTCCTTCGATGTTACTTTGGTAGGTCCATCCGAGGCACCTTCACTCGAAGCATCGAGGGAGGTGTTTTTTTCTTTCTTACGCTTCTTTCGATGTTAGGTGGGGCGGTGCTTGGGCGGCGCGTTGAGGACAACGCGCCCTACCAAAATGACAATCCGCTAACCTGGTAGGGCGGCTTGTCCTCAAGCCGCCGCAAAGAGAAAGAAGCGCGTTGCATTTTCAGGCGCCGGATGCAATCGCGCAAGGAAAGAGCGCGGAGAAGGAAGAGAAAAATGAAAAGTTATGTTGTTAGTATTGATAGAGCAGATGTCCAAAAGAAAAATGGACATATAACATGGAAAAACGATCTCTCGAAGTCGGAGATTATTCAATGTCACGAAAATTTGAAAGAACTCACGGATAAGATACGCGAAACCTTTTGTAAATATTCGTAGGAATCAGGGGTGTGGAAAGAAGTATTTACAGAGAATAATCCCACTCTTGAGAATCCTCGTTATTCTTATTCTGATATGGAAGTTTCTGTTTGGGGAACATCTATTGATGGTGGTCTTGTAAGAGTAAGGGCACAGGAAAAATTCATTTGAATTTGGGAGGTTTTAAAATGAACGGAAAAATAGAAAAATTGATAGAAGCGATACGGATTCTTAAGGAGAAAAAAATTACATACGATTACATTGTTAACAATGAAGAGGGAGTAAGAATGGAGCTTGATTTATTCGGATTTAGTGGGTCTGATAATGCTTTTTTTGAGTCGGTCAAAAAGGCGATGAAATTCATATAATTGGTATGTGATAGTTCAAACAATAGGGAGAGGTTATGAAAAATGTTTTTTCTGTAGCGATAGCATTTATAATACATTTATATGTGACGCCTCTATTCGCTGCGCCGTATGTCACGAATGTTGTGGCGAAACAGCGGTATCCATGGAATGGATTAGTGGATGTGAAGTATGAGATTGTTGGTTCGACAAACGAAATCAGCGGGTATGTCTATGGTTCACTGAAAGCGGAGGATCGGGGTGCTGGGAAAGTTTATCCTGCAAGTACATTTGTTAAGCCCCTTGATTTGAGCGAGGGTGAACATCAGGCAACATGGGACATGGCGGCTGATTCTGAAGTGGTATCAACGAATGTTGTTTTTTCAGTAAGTATAGAAATGTTGGCGTTGTATATGGTTGTTGATTTGAGTGGCGGACCAAATGCTATATCATATCCTGTATCGTATTTGTTTGGAGAGCCGGACGGTGGATGGAGCGATGAATATAAAACTACGAAACTTGTTTTGCGCTTGATTGAGCCAGGCTCGTTTAAGATGAATGGTTTGTATGATGTAACTCTTACAGAGGCTTACTATTGCGGTATTTTTGAGATAACGCAAAAGCAGTATGAGCTAGTCACTGGAAGTAAGCCGTCATCGTTTAAAGGCGATATGCTACCAGTAGAACATGTGTCTTGGGATTTGATAAGGGGTGTTTCTTCTACGCATGATTGGCCTATGGTAAAGACGGTTGATTCCAATTCTTTTGTGGGGCGGATGAGGGCGCGGACGAAAATCAAATTTGATCTTCCGACAGAGGCTCAGTGGGAATATGCTTGCCGCGCAGGGACTATAACCCAGTATAGTTTCGGAGATAATGCTGATGGTGATTATATGTGGTTTAAGGATAATTCATCAAATGAAACGAAAGAGGTTGGAACGCGGCTTTCTAACGCATGGGGGCTGTACGATATGCATGGTAATGTATTGGAATGGTGTCTTGATTATTGGTCAGATAGTCTGGTTGGAGGAATTAATCCAGAGGGACCACTAACGAGGTCCTACCGTGTATCTCGAGGTGGGGCATTTGGAATAAGTGCAGGAGAATGTACTTCAAGTTGGAGACATAGACACTTTACAGATAATACAAGAAGTAATGACTATGGTTTTCGCATAGTAAGCTTTGTGAGATAATAAAACGAAATATAATCGTTGTTTGAATAGTGATGAAAAGTCTTGCTTTGGGAGCGATAAAGATAGAAATTGATGAGACTATGCGTCCCGTTAGATAATTTCAGAAGGAGAGAAACTATGATAAAGAAAGTCATAATGGGCATTGCGATTGCATTGTCGTTTACAGCGCAAGCAGAAGTTATAAGTGTGAGTGATTCTGCTCCAGTAGCGATTGATTCGCGAAAAGGTGTTAAGTACGACAACACCACCAATCAAACACATTCCATTGAATGGGATGCTACATGGGTCGGTGAGAATGAGTCAGCCGAAGTTGTTATTGCCGATAATGGTATAGAAATCAAGCGAGCGACAGGGAGCGGAGCGTTTGATTACATAGTTAAAGACTATGAGCCGCATATTCTTACGTATACGACTTATATCGGCGGTGTTGCGCAGGAAGAAGTTTATACGACAACATTTAATGCAATTGACTGTGAAGGGATGGGTGTTCCTGGACTTCAGCGTGTGACATTTACTGGGAGCGCGTATGATACGAGCCATATTGCGCTTGGTGCAGAGCCGATTGTCACGCTTGATGGTGAAGGGATGTATGATTCTACGATTGGCGCAAATACGACATACGCATATTCTGGGTATATGTATTTTAGGGCAAATGAGACTTATACGTTCCGCGCATACTTCGATGACTATTCATCGGTGATGGTTGATAACAAAATAGTGGTTGCGAAGAATGGTTCCACCTGTAAGGAAGGAACGGGGAGTGTTTCGTTTGCGTCGGCTGGATGGCGGAAGGTTGAGTTTCGTGTATCGAACAGTGGAGGTAATGGGGGGCTTGTAGGTGGTGCCGGGTATCAGGGCGTCTGGTATCAGACGGATAAGGATGCGACATGGCGCAAGATGGTAGATGATGGCTCGGGAACGCTTTTACGGACGGGGCCTGATTATTGCGGAGTAGTTATCTTAAAAGCGGCGATGCGTCCGAGCGATCCTACGATTATGGATGTCGTTTACAAGGTTGTAAGCCATAAGGAGACGGTGAAGGTTCGGGCACTTGCGTATCAGGATGGTAATCGCAGTTTTGCGAATGCAGTTCCGGTTTTGACGTTTGCGGATGGAACAGAGGCGAATATCGGTGATAATGTGCCTGCGAATAAGGAGCTTGCGCTTTCGTGGCAAGTCGCGGCTGATTGGTCGGCTGATCTTGAGAAGGTGCGTTTTGAAGTGATGGTGATGGATGATGAGCTTTTGCCGCTTCATTTCGTTACGATTCCGAAAACGCCGAATCATGCGGCGATCAAGTATTCGGATACTGTTCTTACGGCAACGCCGATTATGAACGCGCTCTTTTGGCTTTATGCGTCGCAGACGGAGGGTTTGACGTTGACGAGCGGGAGATTGAATTACAACGGAACGGAACTTGCGAACGGGATGAATGTTTCAAATCCAGCGGCAACGGTAGGTATGTTGTATGGAATGATGGGATATTCGGTTTTGTCGGGAGAGGATTTGAATTATGTGAATGCGGCGGCGAGAATTTCGCTATCCCCGAGCGGAATCAGGCAGTTCGCAGTTAAGACGATTGCGGAGTGAGAAATTTTAACGCAGAGGCGCAGAGACACAGAGGGATTTTGTGAGAAGTAGAATGTTATTGCCACAGAGTATCGCTTTCGGTAACGAGCATTCGCGAATGGCGGATGGAGAGAATGTGAATTTCATTCTCAATCGTTTCGTATACGATACGATAGGGACCGCAGAAGATCTGCCTAAGGCGATCGTGATCTTCGGGAGGTGTTCTAAAACATTCTATAGGGATTGTTGTGCCGATAGAAGGGAAGTCGATCAATTGGTTGGCGGTGTCGTCAATCTTGAGTTTCCATCGTGCGGCATCTTCAATAGACAACTCAAATCGGATAGTAGAAAGAATGTTGATAAAGAGTTGTTTCGCGTGAGGCGACCATTGGAGTATCATGCTATCGCCTCCTCACGCTTCCAGCTTTCAAGAAGGTTGTCTATGTTGCGCATGACTTCTTCATGGGGGATGCCTTTACCTTCGGCGAATTCGCGGCGGGAGATTTCGATGTCGCGCGTAAGTTCCATTTGGTCGAAAAGATTGTCGAGAAGTTCGGCATCGACGAGATATGAAGCGGCGCGTCCGTTCTGTGTAATGAGAATGGGGCGGCGCGTTTCGCGTACGCGGGTTATGTATGTTGAAAGGTTGTTGCGGCATTCCGAGAAGGGGACGATGTCCTCAGAAGGGCGGCAACGGTTAATTGGAAAATCAAGTGTACGTGGCATAGTAAGTTTTCCTTTCGCTTTTGCGTATTGTATTGTACAAAATTTTGCCTTGAATGACAAGAGGGTACTTTGCGGCTGCTTGGGGACAAGCAGCCCTACCGGGGTAATGCGCCCTGCCAAGGAAGGTCTTGCTGCATGATTAAGAGATTAACCATATTGCTTTTGGGTGTGTTGGGTTTGATCCAGTGCGCTCAGGCGTATGTTGTGCATCTTGTTCAGCAGGTTGAGGTTGATGGAACGATTGTTGAGACGATTGACCAAATGGTTGAAACGGGCGATGGATATACGACTTCAAATGCGGTCGCTCGCGCGGGATATATTTTTACCCATTGGTCCACTTCAACAGTTCAGGAGTTTAATAATCGCGATTATTGGGGGAGAGCCTACGAACAAGTCGCATTCTCGCTTTATGAGCCGATGACAGTTATCGCGCATTATGTCCGTGATGACTTGGATGAAGATGGAGATGGGATGCCCGATGGTGTCGAGGTTTATTGGTATGGAGATATGGATGAAACGGCATATTCTGATTCGGATGGTGATGGGATTGGATTTTTAAGAGAGTTGGAACTTGGATATAATCCGCATTTCCCAGATGAATGGAAACGAGGGTTAGCAACACAATCTAAAACACCGCAATTCTTTAAGCTTGTTCTTAGAAGTGAGCCAGAGGGGGCGTTATTTGCGACAATTACAAAC
>JAFVZE010000038.1 GCA_017508315.1 Kiritimatiellia bacterium
GGCCATGCAGAGCGCAACCGAAAGCATCTCCTCCATCGTCGGCTCGCGCCCGCTGCGGCGGTAGAGTTCCGGATCGTCTTTCGCCCCTTTCGTCATCCGCGCCCAGTTGTAGCACTGCGGCGCATACCAGATGGGGCCGGGATCGCACGCTGCAAGTTTCGAAACGCGCCCGTAGGGATCGCGCAGCGAGCAACCGGGATTTTTCGTGACCGGATACGAATCGCCGCCCTGAACATCGGCCGTCGGCAGGAACGGCGCCCGGCGCAGACTCATGCGGTCTTCAAGGTGAAAAAGCGCCGCCGCCGGTCCAGACTCCGTTTCCGGCGGCATGTGCCGCAAAAGCGACCGCACCGGCGGCGACGGCCGTGAACAGGGACATGGAATTTGATTTTCTGCTCATTTTCACCACCATCCCGCAAATTCTCACCGGGAATCAGAGCGTTCCGCCTTCCAGACCCTTCGCCGTATCCGTCTCGCCGCAGTCGCCGGTGGCGGCGAGGATGGTGCGAGCCAGATCCGGCTCGACATAGTAGCGGCGCAGGGAGACCGGACGCAACTCGCCGCCGTGCGCGGTAATCTCAAGCGAGATTTTCGACGGGGAGATCGGCTTTTCAAGAAGTCTCATCCGGCGATAGCCGATCGACCTGCCGGAAAGAATCTCCCTGCCGTCGGCAAGAATCCGCCAGCCGTCGACCTGTTCGCCGTTCGCGAGATCCTCGCGCATCTCCACCATGTTGAACGGCTTGCCGTCTCCGGTCACCTCGTTGACGAAAAGGGCCCTGCACATTTCGCCGAACCCCCTGAGTTCGCGCACATCGTCTTCGGCGAGAACACCGGCCCTGTTCGGAGCGATGCCGATATTCATTATTCCGCCGTTTCCGACCGTCCCTATATAACGCTGCGCGAGATACGCCGCCCTTTTGGTGGTGCCGTTTTCCCGCTCATGGTAGAACCAGCCCTTCCTGAGCGGAAAATCGGCTTCGCACATTCTGAAATGCGTACCGTCTTTCGAACCGGTGTTGATCTGCGGCTTGTATGCCGCATTGAGATATTTCCCGTCTTTGAAGCCGACGGTCGCGACAATGGTGGCTCTGGAATCCGGATCGAGGATCCCCCGTTCGTTCCCCGGCCAGCGGAAGTCGGAATTGTCTTTCTCGCCGGCGAATATCGTAACGCCGGGCTGAAGCCTGCGCACGAAACCGAACACGTCGTCAAAGCGGTAGTAGTTCCCCGCGACGCCTATTTTGCGGCGTTCCTTTTTGCCGCCGTACCAGCCGTCTCCGCCGTTCGCCCCGTCGAACCACATCTCGAACACTTCGCCGTATCCGCCGCCGAGCAGCTCCTTGATCTGTTCGTGGAAAATCTCGACGTATTTTTCCGTGGCGTAGTGGGCGCTGTTGCGGTCCCAGGGCGAAACGTACACGCCGAACTTCAGTCCGGCGCGCCGGCACGCCTGCTCCATCTCCTTTACGTAGTCGCCCCTGCCGCCGCGGAAAGGAGACTTACGGATGTTGTGGGAGGTGGTCTTGGTAGGCCACAGGCAGAACCCGTCGTGATGTTTGGCGACGACCACGAGCCCCTTCAGTCCGCCGGCTCTGCACGCGTTCACAATCTGCCCGGCGTCGAACGCGGACGGATTGAGCATCTGCGGATCCTCGTCTCCGTAGCCCCATTCGCGGTCGGTGTAGGTGTTCAGCCCCCAATGGACGATGCCGATCACATCCACCCCCTCCGCCAACCTTGCGCGGAGCGCTTCGCCCGGCACCGGACGTCCTCCGCCGTGGGCGCACAACACAGAAACCGCGGCAGCGGTGAATGCGACAATCGACTTCAGGTTTTCTTTCAAGATACGCTCCTCCATGTCTTTCGTTTTTTCCGATTTTTATCTGTTGCCAATTATAGCATTTTATTCACCATTCCGAATCGGTCGTCCGGATGACTTTTTACGCCGTCGGAATGTAACCTCGCTGCATGGCGATGGTGACCGCTTCTGCCCGGTCGGATGCTCCAAGCTTGAAAAACGCCCGCTTGAGATGGATTTTCACGCTGTTCTCGCTGATGCCGAGCCGCTCGCCGATTTCACGGTTGCTGCAACCCTGCGCGGCGACGGCAATGACCTCCGCCTCCCGAGGCGAAAGCCCCTTCACGCCTTTGCGCGTTTCGTAGATCCTGCGGATTTCATCGGTCATGTAGACATCGCCGATCACGGCGGAACGTATCGCCGCGGCGATGATCTCCACCGGGCTGTCTTTTATTACATACCCCATCGCGCCTTCTTCGATGGCCCTGAAAACATCCTCCTCGGTGTCGGAAGTCGTGAGCATCACGACTTTCGCTTTGGGTTCGGCGGCAAGAATATCCTTGAGCGCTTCAATTCCGTTCTTATCCGGCATGCGGACATCCAAAAGCGTCACATCGGGCTTCACCGAAAGCACGAAATCCGCCGCTCCCTCGCCCCCGGCGAATTCGCCGGCGAACTCCATCTCGCCGACCGCCTCAAGGAGATACTTAAGCCCCGCCCTTACAACCATATGATCGTCAATGACCGCGACTCTTGTCATTTTTCACCTCCAGCTCAAGAACCGTCCAGCCGTTGCGGACGGAAAACGAAACGCTCGCCCCTATGCGCCGCGCGCGCTGACGCATTCCCTCGACGCCGAAATGCCCCTGCGCCGGTCCCGGCACCGCCGCCGGATCGAACGCCGCGCCGTCGTTCGCGACACGCAGACGCCATCCGGCATCCGTCGGCTCGCCGGCGATGGCGATTTTCTTCGCGCCGCCGTGCTTGACGGCATTGCCGATCGCCTCGCGGACAATGAGCGAAAGATCGCGCATGGAGCTCGCGTCCATACTCTCGGGCAGCCCGTCGAGCTTGGTGTCAACGCGGTAGATACCCTTGCGGTTTTCGCTCTTGGCCATTTCGCGCAGCATTTCCGCCGGCGAAAGCCGCATCATATCGTCGTTCATGAGTCCCCAGACGATATCCCGCATTTCGCGTTTGGCGCGGGCGAGAACATCCTGCGCCTCTTTGAGCCTGCCGAGCCGGACCAGCATCACCGCGCCGGCCAGATGCTGTTCGATGGTGTCGTGCAGATCGTCGGCCATGCGTTTGCGTTCGGCCATCACCGTGCTGGCGCGGAAGTTGCGGCGCCGCTGTCGGAAGACGACCACGGCAAAAGCCACCAGCCCGAGCGCAAGCAGCACGACGAGCGCGCCGGCGGCGAGCATCACGCGACGGTCGCGTTTCGCCGCAAGATAACTCAGATCCGGCATCAGCACAACGTCCGCGGAATCGGAGACGTTTATCTTCACCCCCATCACATAACGGCTGTCGGTGAAGAGCGTCGACTGGTCGAGCATGAGTTCGGCGACCCCCCGGACCTTCACCTTGGGATGGGTGCTGTCGCAATCGGAAAGAAAACCCGGAAGTCCGGAAACGAACACGTTCACCGGCACACCGCCCACGTCCATGGCGAAACCGCGGCTGGTAAGACCGATCGCGCGGCCGGAAACCTCCACGCGCAACCAGTTGACGCCGCCATTTTCATCGCCGGCGAAAACGAGATCGTCCTCATCCGCGCTTCTGGCCGCCGGCAGCTCGTCGGTATCGATCTTCCTCCATTTCTTCGCGGCGAAAACGACGCGTCCGCCTTCAAGCGACGGAGAACCTTCGACTTCGACGACATCGCCGGCCGCGGGAAAACGCTCCGCGGCAGAATCGTCGACGACGATCTTGAAACCGTCGTCATCCTGCTGGATGTAGAACGAATCATCGCCGGAAAACGTGACGGTACCGGTCACCGTACCGACGGAATTCGTGGCGTTGAGCGCCGTGCGGATGCGCTCCTCAAGCGCGCAGCGCGCCTCGCGGGAATAATCCCCGAGCGTCATCGTGCGCTCGGCGAACGCCGGCAGACACAGGAAAAAGACCGCAAGCCATGCAGATTTCATACGCCAATTATATCAAAATCGGGAATTTCCGGTTCAGCCTTCGTCGAGAACGCTCAGCAGAGATTCCGGAGTGACTTCGATCCTTTTGGATCGAAGAACCATCATTCTGCCGATCATCGCGCTTTCGAAATCGGAAAGCTTCACTCCGTCTTTCCGGTCTTCAAGTATCTTCAAAACCGCCTCCGGCGTCACCTTTGCCGTCGCCTCCCGCTTAGGCAGAACAATATTCAGCACGCCGAAGACCACCGACACCACCGGAGAGAAAACCCGCTCGAAGACTTTCCATACCGGCGCAAGCCTCAGGATGCGCCGCAGCGGTCTGGCGGAACAAAGCAGTTTCGGGAAAAACTCGCCTGCGAAAAGCACGATCGTCGCCGCCACGACCCCCCAAAGCGCCTGCAGGTTCTGGGAATCGGGGAACACCACGGCCGAAAGCGCCGCCGAAGACGACGAATACATCACATTGGCGAGATTGTTGCCGACGAGCAGAGCGACCGTGGTTCTGCCCATGTCGGATATCGCCGAATAGACGATTTTCGCCCGCACCCCACCTTCGCGCACGAGATGGAGTATCCGTCCTCGGCTCACGGAAAGAAAGCCGGTTTCAGCACCGGAGCAGAAAGCCGATGCAGCCAGAGAAAAGAGAAACGCAAAGACGAGCAAGACCACGCTCATGCGTCATCCTCCGTCTTTTCCGCCTCTTCGTCCGTATCGGCGATTATCTCCATGTCGGAATCAGCCTCGGGATAATCGATGACCTCCAGCAGCACCGACACCACCCGGCGGCGGCGGCGCTTGAGGATCGTCGCCCGGCAACCGTCCGCCTCCACCTGCTGTCCGACGTGCGGCAACCGTTCCGCGTGAAAAGCGACCCAGCCGGAAAGCCGGTCGGCGTCGCCGGCGTCAAGCTCGATCCCGAGCTCGCGGTTAATCTCGTCGAGATTGGCCCTGGCGTCGATTTCCCAGACGTCCTTGCCCTTGCGCACTATCGCAGGATCGTCGTTCGGGCAGGCGAACACCTCGGGCCCGAAGATAATCTCCAGAATGTCGTTCGGGGAAATCACTCCCGCGGTTCCGCCGTACTCGTCGAGGACGACGGCGAGTTTTTTGCCGCTTTTGCGGAAAGTCACCAGCAGATCGTCGAGCGTCACCGTTTCCGGCACAAAAAGCGCGTCTTCCGTCTTCCCCGTAGCGCGGTCGTACAGCCCGTCCACGGCGTCGGGGGTACGCCTTATGACCGGCAGATAGCGGTGGCGGCATTGAGACAGCGCCCTCCCGCGTTCCGCTTCGTCAAGATCGAGATCATACGCCTCCATATCCACCCGCGGGGTCATTTCATCGTTGGCATGAAGTTCAGAAAGCCGCAGCACGCCTTCGACCATATCCGCGTCACGCTGCGAAAACTCTCCGCGTTCGGTAGCCGCGTCAAGCACCGATATGAGTTCCGAGTCCGACAATGCCCGGCGCTCGCGCTCCATCGCCCCGGAAAACGCCCGGGAGACCGAACGCAGCACGAGATTACACGGAGCAAGCACGGCCCGCCAGAAAAGCAGAAGCCGTGCGCAGACGGGAGCGAGTTTTTCCGTGCGCCGAAGCGCGATCTGCTTCGGAGTTATCTCCCCGAACACCAGAAGCGCCACCGTCATCACGGGAATGGCGAAAAATCCTCCGCGCCCGGGAAAACACGATTCGAAAATCCGGTAGCCGATCGTGGCGATCAGGAAATTCACGATCGTGTTTCCCACCAGCAAAGTGGAAAGCAGCAGCGCCGAATCCTCGAGGCAGCGGGAAATGCGCGCGTCGGCTTCGCCGTCGCGCTCGCGTATGCGGCTACGCTGGGCAGAGGTGAGCGAAAAAAGGACCGTTTCCGAGCCGGAGAAAAAAGCGGAAAGCAGAAACAACGCTCCGAGAACCGACAGCATCACGATCTCGCTCATCCCTCCTCCTTCGCCCGTACGACCTTGAGCCAGCGCGTACCCCATTTCAACGCCTGTTCGTGCGAGGAAAACCAAATGTCGATATGACGTCCCTTTATGGCCCCGCCGACATCCTCAACCCGCCCGGTGCCGTAACCGGGGATGTCGAGTCTGGAACCGAATTTGAAAATTCTGGGGTCCGCCGCCACGGTACCGTGCTTCGCGACGGTTCCGCTGGCGGTAACTCCCACCTGTTTCGGTTTGCCTTTGTTCGGCCCGTAATCGTAAACCGGCCTCCCGAAACCGAACCAGCTTTTCTTCCAGCCGCAGCATTTCTCGCAGTTGCAGTATCCGGTGACCAGCACCAGCGAAGGATCCTTCGGCACAGGGGATTTTTTGGCGGCAACGCGTTTTTTCTCCGCGGGAGCATTGAAAAGGCACACTGCGCAACCGAAAACGACGAGCGCCGCCAAAATCAGTGCGCGCCTTCTGAAATTTCTCCTGCTTGAAATTCTTATCATCCGCTTTTCTGGTGGGGCTGCCGGGGATCGAACCCGGAACCTACGGTTTAGGAAACCGTCGCTCTGTCCAATTGAGCTACAACCCCGCGTATTTATTAGGCTGATTTTGGTTTTTGTGTAATTTTCGTGTAATTACAACAGCCAAATACGCCGAAGTGATTGAGCAGAGTATAGCATTTCAGGGGCGGAATAGTCAAATCCGCGGGCATGGATAAAGCTACACCGCGAATCATTCAAAACGCTTCCGCCGCGGCGCTCACGCGGCGGTTGCGTTTCTCCGCCGCCGACTTCCGCGCTTCCTCGCGCAACGCTTCACGCTCCTCCGCGGCAAGTTCCACGGCAGCGTCATCCCATGCCACGATCACCGTGCGGTAGTTCGACGACGCGCCGTCGAGACACGCCGTGACATGACGGCCGTTGCCGACATCGAACGTGTAGCACGGACGGCGATAGCTGCAGAGCCGCGCCCATGTGCCGTAACGCTTTTCCAGCGCTTCGATGAGATAATGCCGCCTCCATCTCGAACCCGGTTCGATCGCGTCTTTGGCGCAGGCGTAAACCTTGGCCACCTTCCTGGTTTTCGGAGTCACATAGACGAAATAATCGTCGAACCCCTCAAGAGGCTTTGCGGGTTTGAATTCCGCGCGCAGAAACTCCGGCTCGCCGGCGTCTTCCACGAAATTCGTGGACGCGAAAACCTCTCCGAACTTAAGCCCCATGAAAGCATCGGCGTTTTCGGCCGTGCACCGTCCGGAACCGTCGCGAGTGCGTTCCGTGAGCGAGCGGACCGAAACGTCCCCCACCGGATAGCTTTGAGCATACTCGCTCGTGGACGTTTCAAGGATGTTTCCGTCCATGTCCAGATTCGTCCGCGTTTCGCGGCGATGCTCGGTGACCATGCTGCCGTTGGTGGTCACGGTGGATTCGACGAACGTCCGCTGCACGCTGCCGTTGTCGTTGGTGGTGACCGAAGTCTCCGCCGACTTGAGGGAATTGCCTTTTGCCTCCCCTGAAGTTCTGGCGCAAGCGCCGGAGGCCAGCAACGCCATGACCGCCCCGACGGACGAAACCGCAAGTAATTTGTTTTTCATTTCAACTCTCCCTTCTTTTGAAGTTCAGATTTTTCGCCGCCATTTTAGCAGACGAATATTAAGGGATTGTTAACGAAAAACACAAAACGAAATTTTCCTCTGAAGCGGTGCGCGGCGAATAAGCCAGATTCTGTTCCCCTTGCGGGTCCGGTCATTCATCTAAGCGATCAACCCGGAACCTTTCGATGCCTTTCCGGCACCGACCCGACGGGCAGCCGGTCCGGTCCCCTATTTGATCTTGCTCCGAGGAGGGTTTACCCTGCGCGGAGACTTTCGTCTTTCCGCCGGTGGGCTCTTACCCCGCCGTTTCACCATCACCCGCCCGGACTTGCGTCCGGAGCAGGCTGTCTTTTTCTGTGGCACTTTCCATTGTCCGGAATCTCTCCGGACATCCCGTCCTTGACGAACGGGTCCTCTGCCCTGCGGAGTCCGGACTTTCCTCTGCCCGACGGGCAGCGACCGGTCACACGCACACCGCTTCAGAAGAAAATTTCAAAGAGCTTGTCCGTCCGGAATCAGACGCGGTAGAGAATTCGCCCGCACATGGTGCAGGCCACTATCGACTGCGGCCTGTCCATCTCGCCGTTCTTGGCGTTGGCGTCGGCGAGCTGTCCTACGCTCGGCGGCTGCACGAGATGGCAGCCGTCGCAGACGCCGTCGGCCGTCAGCGGAACCACCACCGGCCAGCGCTTGGTGCGCAGACGCTCGTAATAAAGCATGAACTTGGGATCTGTTACCGCTTTGACCTTCTCGACGCGCTCCTTCATCGATTCCTCGAGCTCGACCTTGACCGCCGCGATACGTTCGTCGATTTCAGCGCAGAACTGATCCACTCCGCCCTTCTCGGCATCGTATTTGCGTTGGGCTTCCTCGATGCGGGCCTGAGCGGACGGAAGATCGTCCATCGCGGCGATCTGATTGTTTTCCGCAGCTTCAAGATCGTGTGAAACCATGTCGATCTGGACGGAATACTGCTGATATTCCTTGTTGGTCTTGAGACCCGACTGGGTCGTCTTAAGCTGCTGGATGCGGTCTTTGAGCGACTTCGCGTCTTCCTCGTAAGACTTCACGCGCTGCGCGGCGTATTCATGGGACGCCTTCGCAGCCTGCAAATCGGCGGAAACACCCGAAAGCCTCGCCGTTTCAAGAGCCTTGCGGCGAGGAAGATCCTTCAATTCCGATTCAAGCTCCCGGATTCTTCCATCGATATCCTGCAACTCAACCAGAGCTTCTACAATCGTCACGACTCGTTCCCTTTCTGGGGCAGGAGACGGGACTCGAACCCGCAACCCACAGAATCACAATCTGTTGATCTAACCAATTGATCTACTCCCGCCATGACTGGAGCCAGGTAAGGGACTCGAACCCCCGACCTGCTCATTACGAATGAGCCGCACTAC
>JAFVZE010000039.1 GCA_017508315.1 Kiritimatiellia bacterium
GTCAATTTAACGGAAAACGGCGCTTGCGCCTATACGCTCGTTACGCCGGATAAGATGTCGGAGACTGACGCTTTTGTCGCCAAGGATATGAATTCGCTTTTGGCCCGTGCGCTCGGACGTGAATTGAAAGTGGCCACGTTATCGGACGCTCCTCGTTCGCGCCGCCTCTTTTTCGGCATTGCGCCTGAAGGTTTCGATACGGCGTCGCTTGAAAATCAGGAGCGCTGCACCGTCGTCACCGGCGGCGACATCTATGTTTTCGGCGGCGGCACCAACGGCAACCGCTATGCCGCCTACGATTTTCTCCAGAACACGCTCGGCTACCGTTTCTTTGACGCCCGCGGCGGCGTCGGAGTTCCGGACCTTAAAAAGATCACCCTGACCAATATGACGCGGCGCACCAATTTCGCGTACAAGTGCCGCTCGGGAGGGGTGAGCGCGTACAACGGTCCGGAGGCGGGGCTTTTCTTTTTCCGTGTCGGCTGCAATGTGAGTCTTTCGATTCAGACGATGCAGAAGATGAATCCCGATCTTCCCAAGACTATAGGATTCGATTTCGTGAAGCCCTGGCCTCTCGACTGCGCTTCGGAATGTTATCTTCCCCGCAGCCCGCGTGAACGCCGGCAGGTTCTGGGAGCCGGCAAGATCTGCGGCGAACTCGCCAAGGAGCACCCTGAATATTTCACGCTCAACAAACACGGCAAGCGCGATGTCAACGAACAACGTTGCTTTTCCAATCCGGGATTGCGCGAACTTTTGTGGAAAGTCGTCGATCAGTATTTCGCCCAGCGCCCGAAATACGCCATCAACGACATCAGCGCGGTCGACCGCGGCGGACGTTTCTGTTGGTGTCCAGGGTGCGTCGCGCTCGAGGAAAAATACGGAACTCCCGGCGGTCAGATACTCGATGCCATGCTTGAGCTCTGCGAGAAATGCAAAACGAAGCACCCCGACCAGTATATTTCTCTCCTTGCCTACCGCAAGGAGCAGACCCAGAAGCCGCCGACGAACTGCGTAACGCGCCTGCCGGACAATTTCATCCCGGTTTTCGCGCCGATCAACGACAACTTTTTCCAGAGCCTCGCCCATCCGTCCAACACGAACACCTACCGCGATCTCGAAGGCTGGTGCAAACTTTCCGACAAGGTGCTCGTATGGCATTATGTGAATACCTACAACCTTATTCCGACGCCGCCGCTGGGTAACGTCGAGCGCATCTGCACCGACATCAAGCTCATCAAAAAGGCCGGCGCCATGGGAGCGTGTTTCGAGCATAACTGCGGCGTTTCCGAAAAAAGCGGTTTTACCGAATTGCAGACTTACGTGATGTACCGCCTTTTCGAGGATGTAACTCTCGACACCTGGACGTTGATCCGCGAATTTACCGACTTTGAGTACGGTCCGGCCGCCGAGGGGGTGCGCAGATATCTCGCCGAACTTGAAAAGCTTACGCAGAACTACCGCGGCCGGGCGAACTACGCGCCGCCGTTCATCGGTTACGGATATCTTACGCCGGAAAACCTCTGCCGCTGGACGGCGGATTTCGAGGCGATGTCCAGGCTCGTCGCCGGCGATCCGGTGCGCCGCAGGAATCTCGAGCGCTTACGCTACAATATCGACCACGCTCTCATTCTGATGTATCCGCGGATCAAGAAGGCCGAGCGCAAGGGGCTTATCGCCTTCGATGCCATCGAGCGGCGCATCCGCGAAGAGGCCGAAGGCATCGTCGAGGTGTGCTTTACGTCCAAACACGACAAGGAACGAAAGGAGTTTTTAAGTACGCTTGAAAAGAAGCTCTTCCAGGCGCAGATCATGTACAGCGGCGTTTCGCGTCCGCTGCCGCAGGAGCTTTTTGCAGGCGTGCCGGCGGACAATCTTTTCGAAACTCTGCCGACGGGCAGGTTCTCGAAGGTGGTGGAAGACAAGGATGCCGCTTTCGGCAAGGCTATCGAGTGGACGGGGCAGGGCGATTACGGCAAAATGGGTCTTCCGGTCACGGTGCGCGGTTATGCGCCGCTGCGTTACCGCGGCGCAGACCTTACGCCTATCGAAAAGCCCGCGCCCGGGAGCCGCGGCAAGTATGTCTTCTATCCCGTGGGCGAGACCAATATCGAGAGCGTCTATTCGCTGACCATCATGTCCGCTAACGCTTTCGTCGCCGGATTGGGCAACGCCCATATCGCAGGTATGCGCAACCGCTGCAAAATTTACGCTTCGCTCAAATTCCAGGGGCCAAAGTTCTATCCCGAAGATAAAGGTAAGCACAATCGCGTATGGTGTGACCGCGTCGTGGTGGTGCGCGACTGGGACGGTAAAAAATAATCTTTTAGCTAATAAGGCTTAAGGAGATGAAGGCATGAAGTTTGAGAAGTTCGTTGTCGCCGGTGCGCTCGCTCTCACCGGTGCGTTTGCAGTTCATGCAAAAAACTATTATGTCAACGCCGAATCTGGTGATGACAGGTACGACGGCTCGTCACCGGTCGTCGTCTCCGAAACCGCAGGCCCGAAAGGGACGCTCTTAGGAGCGCTCACCAATGCCGTGAAGGGAGACGTCGTCTACGCCGCCGCCGGCGTTTATTCGAACGGCGTTTATGAAGTTAGCGGCGGACATCGTTACCGCGCATACATAACGGGCGGTGTAAAGCTTGTCGGTGAAGGTCCGGATAAAACCTTTATCGTCGGCGCCAAAGATCCTAACGGAAACGGTCAAGGTTGCGGAAGTGCCGCCGTCGCGTGTGTGCGGATGGAGACCAACGGGAACGGCGGTGGCGTTATTCGAGGATTTTCGATTTCCGGAGGACGCTCGCAAGATGCGTATAACGAAAGCGCGGTGGGAGTAGCCGGCAACAGTTATACCGAGCACATTGTCGTCGATTGTGTGTTTTCCAATAATTACAATGTCGGGCGCGGTGCGGCCGTCGGCGGAACCATTTGCTCAAGATGTGTATTTGGGAAAGATAATACCGCCGTAAGCGCCGCCAATTCCGGCGTTGCGTATAATGCCAGATACTTCATCAACTGTATTTTTGACTCAACTTCAAAAATATATGTGTCAGGAGGATCAACGTATCTTTACAACTGCACTGGAATAAATAATTTGATGTACGTCAACTCTCCGTATCGGTTTTATTGCTACAACTGCATTGTCGATAAGAGTACAGGCACTCATAATTATTTTAACTGCCTGCTGAAAGATGCTGCCGCAGATGGCGCAAATGTCGGCAATACAACCATTACCAATATCGGCGATAAGATTCGTTTAGATGAAGATTTCAGTCCTAAGTCGGACAGTGTCGCGATTGATGCAGGAATTGAAATAGAAAGGCAGCAGGATGTATTCAGAGAATGGACCGGAGACAAACTTGCTGAGCTTGAGAAAAATCTCGATGTTTTTGGTCGGCCGCGCAGAATGGGAGCGGCGATGGATGTCGGAGCTGTTGAATATGACTGGTATGCGGTATATGCCTCGGTTCTCTCGTCTCGCAATCTTGTTGTTACCAACGCCACCTCCGGCGTTACCGTCGCTGGCGGCAAAGTAGTCGTACCGGCGGCGAACGAGATATCCGTTCTTTGGAAGGTACCGGCGAGAGCGGGAACAAAAGAGCTTGATTTCAACTTCACCGCGAAAGTGACCGGCGGCGCGACGCTTACAGTAACGCGTTTGGGCGTAACGGTGGTTTCGGCAACGGCGCAAGACGGAGAGAAGGTCTATTCTTTCAAGGCGAGCGGAGAACAGGACCTCGTTTTCACCGTGACCGGCGAAAACGGCAATGCGGAGCTTTCAGCATTTGCCAACTCGACGCTTGTTTTCGTCACCGACGGCGGCGGCGGATTGATTGTCAATGGGTTGACGGGCGGCGAAAAGGAGTTGATTGCAGGAGATGAGGAGCTTCGCGTTACCGTCGGCCGCGATTTTAAC
>JAFVZE010000308.1 GCA_017508315.1 Kiritimatiellia bacterium
ATGGGCAAGGCGGTAGATGTCGACGGAAAACGGCCGGCCGTCGGCGTCGAGAAAATCGGCGGTGACGAGAACGCCCGGCGTCGGATCGGCGGGATTCTGCCGATAAGGCATGTTGCCGTAGATCCAGATACTGAGCGTATCGAAACCGGCGGCCACCTTAACCGGTTTCGAGGGCAGGATCTTGAGGACGGGCGCCCCGCCGCCAAGCGCCTTGTATGTGATGCGCATGACGCCGTCGCCGAAAAGAAGATGCTCTCGCGCCGTTTCGACGCGACCGGTCGACTGCGACCACCGGCAGGTCCACCCCTTGGCGGATTCCAGCGGCAGAAGCACCGGGCGGTCGTCGCGCGTGCGATCCGCCCACTCGAATTCGTAAGGACGCACGCCGCCGAAGACGGAAGCACACAAACCCAGAATCTGCACAACCATGCAGAACGCCCGCGGCAACAGTCTTTTGCAGAACAGAGACCCGCACCTCGACGTTGCCGATGCGTCTTCCCCATCGTCAAACCGCATATGCGGATTTCCATTGTGTACATCTCTCTTTGTCATGGCTTTCAACCTTTCTTATCGCTTAGAAGTTTCTTGTTGGGTGAGTGTCAGTCCATTTAATTTGAAACATCGAGACCAAGCGCCCGCAGAGCCGCCGCGTTTCCTTTGTCCTCTGTCGGCGCACTGCTGCTTTCACGGCAATTCTCATTGAGATGCGTGACCGTAAGCGCAAGGGAAAATTCCCGGAGCGTTACTGTGCGTGACTTTGGAACAAACCTTACCGTACGCGGACGGCCCGGCAGCAACGTGAAAGAATTGTCGGAAAACTCGCCGCGTATGCCCGCCGCGTTGAGCCAGACATAAAACGCCGGGCGGTCGGTCTCGACGGTGACATCGAACGCGCCGCCGTCAACCGAAGCCACGGATAAAACGCGCACCTTCGCTTTCGCGAGCGAACAGTTTTTGTATTCCGTGAAAAATCCGTCGTTCATGACCGATCCCAGCGACATCGAAAGAAAAACGCGGTTTGTGTCCGCACCCGCCGAAACGCGATCGAGTTGCACTGCGCGTCCGGGCGGCAGCGTCACCTCTTTGCAAGTGCGCACAGTGCGCGGCGCCTGAGCGTCAAACTCCCACTCTTCAAGCGTCAATGTGCGCGTCACCGCTTCGGTCTTGTCGTTCACTGCCCAGATTTCGAGATCGGCCGCGTCCGTCTTCCGGACGGCCATCACCGCAACCGGTTCAAAAAAGCGCTTCGCGTGATAGTGAAGGTGTTTCCACTTTCCGCCGTACTCAATGGAACTCCATGACGACACGGGCCAGTTGTCGTTGAGCTGCCAATAGAGTGCACCCATGCACCACGGGGTAAGACTGCGCCAGACCTCGATCGCCGTCTTTATCGCAAGCGCCTGCTGAACCTGCGAGAGATAGAGCATTGAATCAAAATCGACAGGATCGCGGAAATACCGGCGCATCGTGTTGCGGATACGTCTGTTACCGCCCTCATTCTTCTGATGGTGGTCGAAAACCGGCGATTCGAGATGCAGATCTTCGCCGCGGCAGAATGTAAGACACGTTTCCTTTGACGGATAGCTCTGGAAGCCGAACTCGCTGCAGAAACGCGGCCGCAGCTCGGTGAACCGGTTGAACGGATCACCGCCGTGCCATACGCCCCAGAAATGCAGATCGCCTTTGATCGCGTCCTTTTCTTCTTTTTCTTCCATGCCGGACTCGTTCGGTCCGTTGCAGGGAGAGGTCGGCCAGAACGTCCGCGCGGAATCGTAATCCGCGACCGCGGCGTCAAGCAGATCGATGCGTTTGCGGAAACGCGAGAAATAATAGGGGATATCGGCAATGACATAATCCCACAGTGCGCGGAAGCAGCCGCGGCACTCGTTGTCGCCGCACCAAAGCGCGATCGAAGCATGGTCGCGCAACCGTTTGATCTGATGGCGCACTTCATGGCGGACGTTTTCAAGAAACGGGCCATCCGGATAATTGGCGCAGGCGAACATGAAGTCATGCCAGACAAGGAGCCCCAGTTCATCACAGATGTCGTAAAAGCAGTCTTTTTCATACTGCCCGCCGCCCCAGAGCCGGATCATGTTCATGTTGGCCGCCGCCGCGCTTTCGAGCAGATCGCGGTAGCGCTCCGGAGTCTGCTCGTTCTCGAAAGCGGA
>JAFVZE010000309.1 GCA_017508315.1 Kiritimatiellia bacterium
TCGTCGGCGAGATACCAGGCGAGAATGCAGTCGTGATGTTTCGTCTTCGGAATGAGCGAATCGAAATAGAAATCCTTTTTATAAGACGCGACCGGCAGCGTGAAGACCTTAAGTCCGTGCCTGTCGGCAAGGTCGAGAAATTTCTCGTATTCGGCCGGAAGATTGGGAGAGGTGCGGTGAACGAGATTGAACCCTGCGGCCTTCAGGTCGCGGAACGCGCGTTCGATGCTGTTTCCGTTCGCCTCGCATTCGCTCACGGCGTAGATGCCGATCGGGAAAAACGGCTTGCCGCCGACGAGCACCGTGCCGTCGTCGCGCAGCGTGACGCGGTTTTTCTCAGCCACCGGATCGATCGTGCGCACGATCGCCGCGGAAACGGCGAAAACGTCGTTGCTCGTGAAATTCGGCGTATCCGCGCCGATGAGGAGCCGCGCTTTGACCGCTCCCGGCGGCACGGTGCCGCGCACCGACGAGATGCGCCATTCATCCGGTGAAAGATCGTAGCCGAAGCCGAGCGGAACGGAAACTCTTTTTCCGTTCCCGTCCAACCACACGACCGCCGAGATGTAATTGCCGTGGTAGCCGTGGGCGAAGCGCATTCTCTTCACGGTGCCGCGGGCTCTCACCGCAACCGACACCCGTTCACCTGGCGTCACGTCAAATGCCCGGCCGGCAAGTTCCCACGCCGTTCCCTTCTTTCCGGGAAGCCCGGAAACGATCAGCGCCTTTTCACCTTTGTAGACCCCGGCGCGGATATCGACGGCGCCGCTCATGTTCTTCACATCCCACCCTTTCATTCCGGGCTCGAAACTCGCCGCGAAATCCCCGGCGGCCGCGACCGAAACGATCCCCGCGAATATTGCCGACAACAGTTTTTTCATTTTCATTTCTCCTCAGCGTACTATCATTTGAAAACCGCGATATTCCGGCTTTACGCAGATCGTATCGCCGACCAGCGTAAATTCCCCTCCCAGCGACTTTATTCCCGTTCCGGTCAGGCGCCAGGCGCCGGGATCGAACACCGTGGTGCCGGAAATGCGCGCGACCGGAAACGCCGTAGCGCCGTCGATTCCGGCAACCGGACTCTCCCGCGTCCTGCCGGCATCGATATCGACGCGGGAGACGACGCAATCGTGCAATACCGGCAGTCCCGCCGCGGAACTCCAGTCGGTTCCGACGGGATGGCGGACCGTAAGTCTCGCGGCGTTTACGCCTGACACGGTGCCGTTGCCCGCGACCTTGAGCGACTGCAGATCTCCGACGCCGGAAAGGTCTGCAACCGCTCCTTCCTTGACGACTTCCAGTACTCCTCCGAACGCGCAGGTTCCTTCCGCGAACGCCACCGTTCCTTCTCCGGCGTTGACGACTCCGCCCTCGCCCTCGAACTTCGCCTCGGTGCGGAAAGTCTTTCCTGCCGCCGGACTTAGAATCACACCTCGCCCGCGCATCTCGTAGCGGATAAACTCCGTGAGCGGCGCCGGCCAGATTTTGTCTCCGTTTTCGGCGTCGTAAAGCCAACGGGCATTGTCAAAAGCGATAACGAGAAGCCGCGTCTGACCGGTCTTTTCTTCAAAGCCGCTGCAGGCGAACGTCGAGCCGCTATGGAAGAACATTTCGCCGTAGATGCGGTTGGCATAGTTCCATACCAGCGTCACCGGCCGGCCGTTCATCGATCCGAAATAAGAGCCGTTGTCGGCATCGACCCTGACTGAACCGTCCATATACACCCTGGAAGAAAACTCGGTGCGAGAAGCGTTCATCAGATAGTGTACAATCACGTATTTCGACGGTGTCGAATCCAACCGCCCGCGGGAAACGTAGGATCCAGTGACATGAGTGCGGTAAATGCCGTTCGTAAGCGCGAAAACGACCCTGGTATTATCCTTGGTGCACGCATACCCCGGCTGCACCGTCCGCACGTTCAACACACCGCCGTTCACCACCCGGATGATCGAAGTTGCGTTATGCGTCGCCGGATTCATTGAAAATCCCGGATAGAAACATTCACCCATATTGCCTCGGAAATCAACTCCGTCAACCGTCAGCTGCGCCGGACAGATACGGTCAGGCGCGGACGCGAGCGGAACTCCGACGCGGATCGATCCGAGATTCGAAACGACGCTGCCTTCGCCGCCTGTAAATTTCAATTCGCCCTGGGCGACAGCAACCGGATGCACCCCCTTGGGAATCGAACAAGAGCCGTCATCGTTGAAAACGAGCTTGGTGTCGGAAGTGCCGCCGTTTTTGTTGTTGGCATAAAAATACATCTGTTTCCCGTCCGGCGCGTCGATCGTCAGAGTTTCCGGACCGTACTTAACGAAGAATCCGTTTTTATGCGAAAACGCTCCGAGCGTCACCGGAGTGTCCGTGCGGTAAACGGCATTGGTGTCGCCGGTTTCGCCGTCCTGAACGACCGGGACCTCGAACACCATCTCGCGCCCTTGAGGATGATTGAACAGCAATGTTCCGGCGCGCGCGCGGACCTTGTCGGACGAAAGCGTCCCGAACGCCTTGTCCGAAGAAACGCATATAACGCCGTCAAGCAGCTCCAGCCCGCCGCAGGTCGCAAGCGTTCCGGCGAGCGTAAGACGCCCGGCGCCCGTCTTGACCAGTCCGCCGTATAAAACCTCGCCGGAAAGCGTCAACGCAGCGCCTGGGGAAACCGCAACCTCCGCGACTCCGGCAAGATCCAGCGGCGAATTCACCGTCTGCGATCCCGCCTCGACGGAAATTTTCGCACCGCCCCCGTGTCCGGCGAGCGTCAGCGGAGTTTCGCCGTTTAAGATGTAGTCTCCGCCTTCAAAGCGAAGCGCGCACGCCGTGTCTCCGGATGTAACCGCGATCTCCTTCCCGCTCGACGTTCCGTCAAAAACCGCAACATCACCGACGGACGGAGCTTTAGAGCCGCTCCAGTTCCCGGCCGTCGCCCAGGCGCCGGAGCCGGTCCAGCGGACTTCACCGGATACGGCCGCATCGGGTACGAGCGCGAAACTCACGGTCGTCTCGCCGGATTCTTCATCGGTTGTCAGAGTGCAGTTCGCATGGGTTCCCGATGAAAGCGTATTTTCGCACCCAAGATACAGAAGCATTTTTCGCGTTGTATCGGAAAGCGCACCGCCCACCTTCAGAAACGGTTGCGGCTGCGACGGCAGCGAAGTCCAGCGGACACGCAGATGCCTGACGTCGAGATCGCAGTCCACAGTAATGACATCGCCGGGATCCAGCTCGACGGCGGCATCGGCGACGCTCAGCGAATCGAGCGAAAGCGTTTTTGCGCTTCCGGCGAGCGAGAGTACCGCGCCGTTCGTAAGCGTCATATCCGTCGCCGTATCGTAATCACCGAGAAATTTCATCGTTCCGCCGCGCACCTCGGTCCGTGAAACCGTCCATTCCGAACCGCTGAAGGAAAGCGTTCCTTCGCCGCGCTTGACGAACAGTCCGTCGGCATCCGGCTTGTTTACGCACGGAACGGAAATCCCGACGTCGTATCCGGCCGTATCGAGCGTCAAACCTTTGCTGCCAAATTCCACCTTGGTGATCCGGCTTATAAAATCATCGCGGTTTTTTCTGGCGATCAGCGTGCCGCCGTCGCCGGAAAGAACAGCCTCGCCGGCGGTCACCGTCGAATCGCGGAAAATACGCGTCAGCTTGCAGACTCCGCCCTCCAAGCGCACTTCGTGACACCCCTTGTTGTTGTCCGTGCAAGACTGCTGAAACTGAACGCCGCCGTCACCGGTCGCTTCAAAAACGCCGCCTCTGACGAGCAGCAGCGATTTTTCACCTGCCGCCGCAGAACCGCGTGAGAGGCGAATACGGCTTACTTTCACATAGCCGTCGTTCAACTCCAGACTTCCGTTTCCGCCTTCTTTTCCGACCTGTACGCCGTCGCCGCCGGTTACGTACAGGCTTCCGCCGTCAACGATGATCTTACCGTCGGTGGTTGTACCGATGTTGGCATCGTATCCGCTTGCGTCGTAAACGCCGTTGGAGACGATGAGGCGTGAATTGGCGCTCGAAGCGTACGTAGAGGGCGAATCGACGGTCAATATTCCAGACGTCTGGTGCACCGTGGCGCCGTTGTCGACAAGCATCACGCCAGACCGTGAAACGACCGTCTCGGCGATCTTCTTTTCCTCTGCGCCAAAAAGTTCAAACCGGCCGCCGGAAACCTCCGTTTTGCCGACAACTTCTACCGCCCCGCTCACACACAGGCGCGGAGAATCGCTCAACAGCAGTTTTGGTGCGCGAAGCGTCGTTCCCGGGGCGAACAAAGCGTCGACGGAACGTTTCAATTCCAACGTCAAATCCTTGTGCGCAAGACCGTCAGGTGCAAAGTCGTAACTTCCTTTTTCAAATACGACGGAAACATTCTTGTCCGCGTCGGACGACATCGTAAAGTCGGCGTCCTTGAACATCAACGCCGCGTTGGTCGACGTATTGCCGCTCGTGAAAAACACTGCTCGTTGTCAGGATCATTTATCCTGAATGCCGGAGAAAGATATTTCCCGGCGGAAGAAAACGGCATTTGAAACACATAACCTTCCCTTCCGCGGAAACGAAGCGATGACGACGAAAACGGCTTGAAAAGAATATATGAATAATCCTCCGAAACCGAACCGTCGACGAACACCTCGATGTCATTCCCGCTCGTCACATAAACCGCATCGCCGGAAGACGGCGGCGTTGTCGCCGGAACGGTGCTGGATTCAAAATAAATCTGCCAATACGACGCATCAAGGTAGGAAACGTCTTTGGAGCGGTCGCGAAACTCGTAAACGGCGGCAAAAGCGGAAACCGCGCCGAAGCCGAACGCACACGCAGCACAAAACAACTTTTTCATATTACCTCCTTCATATCGTTTATGACGGACAGATTCAAACACTCCCGACAAGCGGCGCGCTGCAACGCCCCCTCGCGGACCGCGCTTTTTATCGCCGCAACCGTATTTTGCGGGAAGCGGGAGTTGTCGGCACGATGAGCCGCCAACCGCGAATTGTCAGCCAAGACAACCGGAACGGATGCGAAAGTGAAAACCGCCGCAGACATTACCGCCGTCGCAAGAACTCGTTTCATCTTTCCATCCTTGTCTTGTGTTTATTCAATTTGAACCATCCGTGAACTTCGGGCAGACGGAAAAATCGAACGGGGTATGATCGCCCTCGAGATATGAAATGACACAATCCGATATGCGCCCGGCAATCTCTCTCCAATCCCATTTCACAAGCATTATCGGTTTCTTGAAGAAAGGCTCTCCGCCATCATCGGAAATGGAGGCGACTTTAACCTCTTCACCAAGCGCGATTCCCGCCGCATCCATGGCCGCGAGCGCGCCTGCGGCAAGATAGTTGTCGGTAAAATAAAAAATATCCGGGAGCGATCGCTTTATTTTCAGCATGTTTTTTGAAAAATATTTAAATGCCGCCTCCCTGACGTTCCACGAAAGCCAA
>JAFVZE010000310.1 GCA_017508315.1 Kiritimatiellia bacterium
CGCCGTCGATTCAGGCGTCTGGAAAATCGACGACAGAAGCGCCAAGACCGATACATACAGAAACGCCCGGAGAATGACTTATCGCATCCGCCCCGTTAAAGACGGATGTCTGGAGTTTCCGGCGTTGACGTTTTCCTATCGACATTTCCATACGGGAGAAAAGGTCGAAGTTTCGACGTCTCCAATACTGGTTCATTCTAAAAAGACTTCCCAGGTCGTTATTTCAGGAGAAGATGACGGAGGGGTCGTCTGGCCGCTGCCTGACGGCCTTTTGATTGATCTTTCTTCCAGTCGGTGGGGATCACAAGCGGGGCTTACCGAGGATCAGCTCTTCGCCTGGCGTAAGGCATGCGCCTCGACGAATGCGGCGGCGTTTAAGGAGTTCGATTTTCCAGAAGCCCGTCTTAACGAAGCCGCCTGCGAAATCCTGGCCGGGAACTGGCAGAGGGCGCTTTCGATTTATTCTTCTCTTGAGTGGGAGATCGGACAAACGCCCGCCGTCGAGCGCGGTATGGTCGCGGCTCTTGCGCTTAAAACATCCAATCCCCGTGCGGAGCTTCCGATGTGGCGGCAGATTTTGCGCCCGGTATTGAAACATTCATGGGGCGGCCGCACTTTGTATGCCTTGGGTGCCATTCTTGTCGTTGCAGGTCTCTTTTTCGCGTCTCGCCTTTTACTTAAGCTGATCGTCTGTTTTGTTGCGGCCGTCGTGTTTGCGCACGGGACCGCGGCTCAAGATGTCTTAGAGGAGATGGAGCGGATGCAGGAGATGATGCGGCGCGAGATGAATTCGATGAGAATGAATTCATCAGGCGGCGGTAGTATGATGTCTGTTAATGGTATGCAGATGGATCGGCCCCAAATTACAGCTAAGGTCTCAGTTGATAAGAATGAGCTTGTTGTTGGCGAGACTTTTAATCTGCTTATTTCTTTGGACGCGCCTAAAGATTGCACATTATCTCAAATTCGTGTTAATCCTTCGAGAATAATAGGGCTTTCAAGCGCCGGGGAGAGTGAAAATTTAACTGACGCGACCAGTAGCGTTACTAATCGCGTCATAAAGCGCATATCAATACCATTGCGATATGATGTTCCTTTTAAGGGCGATGTAGCTTTTACGATAAACGGGATGTGCGATAGAGTAATCAGTTCGCGCGGCTTTAGGTCGTCTTTCTCCACTTCATTTGGTACGGATGCCGGTTCGATAGATTTTGATGTTAAGCTTTTAGATGGTGTAAAAACGCCAGATGATTATAACGGCTGTATTGGTGAGAGATTTACAGCTAATCAGAGATTAAGTTTTTATGAGGTCGAGACGAACGATGTCGTGGCGGCGGTAATCACCATCAGAACGGAGGGCGCTTTCATTCCTGAAAACGCTTTCGAAAATGAAATTGGCCGCGATCGGAATGTCGTAGTCCACAAAAAACTTTTCAGGGTTTCCGGGGAGGCTGCAACTCCGGACGTTTCCTTTTCGTACTACGATCCTTCGAAAAAAGAGTATCGACGCGTTACCGCGAAGGGGGTCCCGTTGAAGTATACCGTCCGTAAGGAAGGTGAGGCCGATTCTGTCGTAATCGGTCCGGGAAAGGACGCTTCCAAAGTTCTGCTCAGATTCGCCCCGCGAGAGAGTTCGCGTGAAGTCGCATTCACCTCGAAACGCGCCGAAGAACTTACGGTGACCGAAACGATCGGCGAGTGGGTTCGTGTTGATGACGGAGAACATGCGGGCTGGGTTAAAAAGGGGGGTCTTAAAAATGAATAAAAGGATTTTTCTTTCTCCTCCGTTTGTCGACAATAAAGAGCGCCTTGAGGTCGAGGCGGCTTTTGATTCGGGGTATGTCGCTCCGTGTGGGCCGAAAGTTGATCTCTTTGAACTGGAGCTTGCGAAATTGTCGGGTCGGAAATATGCCGTAGCGGTTTCCGGCGCGACGGCCGCGTTGGAACTTATTTTCGCTCATCTTAAAGTCGATAAGACGTGGATAGCGATCGTCCCGACGTTGACTTTTATCGCCACCGTTTCGCCGGCGTCCCGGCTCGGGGCCGAGCCCTGGTTCGTAGACTGCGATTCGACCGGTAACGTCGATCTGAAACTCCTTGAAAAGGCTCTTGCGGACGCTGCGAAGACTGGGCGTAAAATTCTCTTTATCGCCGTTGATTTATTTGGACGATGCTGCGATTACGACAGGCTTGAGAAACTTTGCCGAAAGTATAAGGCGAAGTTCGTCTGTGACAGCGCAGAAGCGGTCGGCGCGACGTTCGGCGCTCGTCCATCCGGTAGCGCGGGAATCGCCGCCGTTTATTCGTTCAATGGCAACAAACTGATTACGACTTCTGGCGGCGGAGCCGTTCTTACCGACGACAAAAAGCTCGCCGATCATGTTAAAAAGCTTTCTCAGCAGAGTCGGGAGAAGGCTCTTTGGTACGAGCATAAGGAGATTGGTTACAATTTCAGAATGAGCAATCTTCTCGCCGCCGTCGGACTTGCGCAGCTCTCGAAGATGGGTAAAATCCTTAAGGCTAAAAAGAGCGTGCGTGAATTCTACGGACGGTGCGCCGAGGGAAAGCGGCTGGAGTTTCTGCCGAAGGTCGAAGGTGAGAACAACTGGCTCACGATTATGCTTCTTAAGAACTGCCGCGAGCGTGACAGGCTGATAAAACTATTTGAGGCGGATAATGTAGAGACGCGGCCTGTCTGGAAGCCGATGCATCTGCAGAAGGTTTTCAACGGTTGCCGCGTTTACGGAGGGAATGTTTCAGAGAATCTTTTTTCAAGAGGTGTTTGTCTTGCATCTGGTGCGGGACTTACGAAAACGGAACTTAAGAGAATAGCTAAGGTAATTGATAAGTTCGCGGCAGAAAGAAAATGAAAAAACTAAATGTGACAGCTGCGGGATTAGGATGGAGCGTTCTTGAGAGGAACGGTGTGAAGCGTATCGCCGGGTTGGAATTCACTCCGGCTGAGAGCGTATTCCCCGCCGTTACATGCGTAGCCCAAGCGTCGACGCGTACGGGACTTAAGGCTCAAGAACACGGAATGATTTCAAACGGCGTTTGGATTGATGATCTTAAAAAGCCCATGTTCTGGGAGCAGTCCGCGAATCTCGTGAAGGGTAAGAGGATATGGGAAGATCGACGCGCGGCGGGTGAGAAGGTTGGGCTTTTTTTCTTTCAGCAGTCGCTGGGCGAAAACGTCGATGCGATCGTTTCTCCGGCTCCGATCCATAAGCACGGCGGCGGGATTGTAATGAATTGCTACGTTAAGCCGTACGAGCTCTCGGAAAGGTTACATAAAAGGCTCGGCAGGTTCCCGCTTCACCGTTACTGGGGTTCGCTCGCCTCACCGAAGGTCGGCCGCGCATGCATAGACTGGTTTGAGGCTCTGACCGACGAGTACGATGTGGACGAGGCGTATCTGTATCTACCGACACTGGATTACGCCGCCCAGAAATCTGGCCCTGGCTCCAAGGCGGATTTCGCCGCGTTTGCGGAACTTCGCCGACAGTTGGAGCGTCTTGCCGACCTGTGCGAAAGGCGCGGCGCGGAGCTTTCGGTGACAGGCGATTATGATATAACGCCGGTTACGCTTCCGCCGGTCGAGCCTAACGCCGTTTTAAGGCGTGAAGGGTTCTTTCGAACCCGTTCTATCGCGGGTCGGACGTATCCTGATTTTTATTCATCGGGAGCGTTCGCGGTCTGTGATCACGAGTTCTGCTTTCTGGTCGGAGAACGCAGGAATGAGGCCGCGGAGATTCTTTTGGCGAGCGGAGATTATGAATTGTCGGATGAACTTGGCCCGGAATATAAGGTGCTGCTCGCGCGAAAGGGATCTTGGTGTTCATATAAATGGTGGAAGTCTCCGAGCGAGGCGCCTGATTACGCTTCGCACGTCGACATTCACAACAAGCCGGGGTATGATCCGACTGAACTTTTCTTTTTCGGCGGGAAAACGATAAAAGGAACACACGGTCGAAAGTCGATCGTGGCAAAATCGGAGGGAAATAAATGAAGAAGATAGTTTGCGCGGCGGTGCCTGCGCTTATCGCGGGAATCGCTATCGGCTTCGCGGGAGCGAAGCTGTTGCAGGAGGACGAGCCGGCGCCCCAGGTCGAAGTAAAGAGCGATAAAAAAAGCGCCCGTAAGAGCGGTGAAAATTTCAGGAGGAATTTTGACGGATATGCCCGCCGTGAATCCGAGCGTCGACCTGCGCGAGAAGTCCTCGAGAATCTTGAGGTCGCTGTCAATGAAAATCCCGAAGAACCGCAGCGCGGGAACCGCAATATGGATTTTCGAGAAAGAATTGAGAGGATGAAAACGGAGAACCCGCAAGAATACGCCGCACATACCAACAGAATGGCACGCTGGCGTGATTCTCGGAGACAGCGTGCGGCTTCTAAATTGGATTTTTTAGCTTCCGTTGATACCTCTACGATGAGTAAGCCGGAGAGAGAGACTCATGAGAAGTTGCAAAATCTGATCGAAGAGCGCGAAGAGCTCCAAACAAGATTTGAGGAAGGGTTCGCTTCGGGTGAAATGAGCGACGAAGACAGGCGCGCCGTCTGGGAGCAAATGCGAGACGCGGATCGTCAGATTGCCGATCTGAATAAAGCGGAGCGCGAGAATCTTATCAAAAAGACGGCTGAAGCGGTCGGTTTTACGGGCGAGGAGGTCGGCGAAATAGCCGGGACGATCATGAAGGTGATTGAGGTTACGGAAAACAATTCATGGGGTCGCGGCGGTCGTGGAGGCCGCGGTGACCGCGGAGGTCGCCGCTGATGCGTAAAACTCTCGCGGTAGGCCATTTTCTTAACGAATCGTTCGTTGACGCGTGCGCCCCGCATTTGGGGCGCATACGCGAGGTTTTTTTCGCATGGCCGGGGGTGTTGAGCTGTCGACCGGCTCCGGAGTTTACCCCTGACGTAAAATCGCGCTTCATCGCCGATCTTAAATGGGCGCGGGAGAACGGGCTTTTGCTGGATACTCTTTTTAACTGCAACTGTTACGGAGACAAGGCGATTTCCGCGGAACTTGCGGATTTCGCCGATGCGACGCTCGCCGAGATGGACCGTGAAGGTCTTTATCCCGATATCGTCACAACGACATCTCCTTTTTTAGCTACGATTTTCCGCCGCCGCCATCCGAATGTTAAAATTCGCTTAAGCGTTAATATGCGTATTCACGGTACGGCCGGTTTTGAGCCGGTAATCGAGCTCTTCGATTCGTTCTACGCCTCGCGCGAGCATCATCGCGATCTGATTTGGCTTAAGGATCTTTCGCGCTGGGCGAAGGCGAACGGTAAGATTGTCGGAATGCAGGCTAATTCGGGATGTTTGAGACAATGCGCGTTCCAGCAGTTTCACGACAATATGCACGGACATAACCGTATCGCCCAATCTGCCGAAGGGGCTAAGATGGACTTTTCCGTCTTTCTCTGTAAGACGAATTACGAGCGCGGCAATTACGAGGACTTTTTGCGATCGACATGGATCAGGCCCGAGGACCTGCCGCTTTATGAGGAATATGTCGACGTCGTTAAGCTCGCGACGCGTCGCCATCCGTATCCCGCGAAGGTTGTGAAAGCGTATGCGACATACGATTACGACGGCAATCTCGCCGATCTGATGGACGCCTGCCATACATTCCCTAAAAGTTTCGACAACAAAAGTTTTGATATAGAAAGACCGCTATGGGATTCGGTGCGCGGTTGTACAAGGGCGAACGATTGCGTTCATTGCGGCAAATGCGCGGAGTTGATGTCTAAAGTTTTTGAACACCCTTATCCCACTTTTTTGAATTGATGCACGCAAGGCCTTCGAGCCGGGGTCGATTCGGCGCTGGTGCTCGCTAAATCCGCATCGGATACGCCGCGGATTTCCGGCGGAAAAGCCGGGTCGACATCGATTTTGCGGCCTTTCTTTGACGAAAAAGAAGGGGTGTGAAAATAAATTTTCATAGGGTTTTATTGGGCTTTTTTGAAAACTGGGATAAACCACCCCAGAAAAGTGGGATAAGGGTGTGCGGACGAAAGCGCTTGCCTTTTGGTGATGGATTTGATATCCTAATGACCACTCTTGTGTGCGGGGCGGTCTGCAGATTGTTTCAAGCCATGTGGCTTGATCTGAGGGATGGCACGGAAGAGGTATTTGCAATTGTTAAAAGAGTGAATTTTACAGCGAACAGGTCTTGTAATATGTATTTTTGTCGAGTTGCAGTTGCATGTGCCGCCGCGCTTCTTGCCGCAAACGCTCCATGCAGCGAGGATGTGCCGCTCCTCGCGCGCGGCGCCGACGGTTTTAGCGACGTGCGGAGCGCGGCGTTCTTTGCGCGCGACGGAAAGATGGAAGAGGGGCGCGCCTTCGTCGGCAAACTCCGAGCGCGTCCGGCGCAAGGGCGCACTCTTGAGGAACTGCAGTCGGTCGATATGGCGGAATTCGCCCTCATCAGGAAAGATCTTGAAAACAACAGGCCGCGCGCCGTCGAGTGTCTGCGCGCGGTGTACGACGCCTGCCCCACGAGTTTCTGGGGGTGGGCCGCGTACACATTCCTGAAGGACATGGGCGAAAATGTCGCCGAGCCGCCGAAAGATCCGTTGCGCGGGCTCGGCTCGCTCGCGGACGGGGTCGTGAATTTGGAGCCTGAACGCTTGAAGACAGGAAACGGGAAAGGGGGAACGGGGAAAGGTGCTCACAAAGTCGGCTGTCCGAAACAATTCACCCTTAAGGATCTCAAGCCCGGTTCACCTGTGCGCCGCGCGATTTTGAAAAATCGGCTCATCGAAATCTGCACCGAGAAGAAAATAAAAGAGGTGTTGTCGGCGGAAGGCGGCGAAGTGTTATTCAATCGCCTTTGGAACGATGATGCGATGCTGGAAGATTTTCTTCTTTCGGGACCTCTTTTCGACGGACCTCTCGCCCTTGAAACTCTTATGACGCTTCTTCTCAACGACAAGAAGGAGGGTTGGTCCAAGACGCGTATGGGACGCTGCGCCACCGTTGCCGTCGCGATAAACGCGATGAAGGGCGACGACATGAAGGAAACGGTGCGGCACTGGGCGGCTTTCCGGCGGCTCGGAACCCTCGGCAGGTTCGTGGAGAGTGCGAAAGAGCGCGACTGCCGCCAGTGGCGTTTCATCGTTCGGCGTCCGGTCGATCCCGCCGACATTCTTTATCTCAATACGACGCGGCGCTACCCGGCGCGCTTCAGACGGAATGTCGGTCTTCAGGGCGTACCGTACAGAAAGAGAAACTGCTTTGGCGTCAGCAAGTGGGCGAAGAACGACGAGTTTCTGCGTCCGTGGCTCGCCTCCGGCTGGCCGCGCCAGTATCTGCGCTCGCGCGTCGGCGGCGTGTGCACCGAGCAGGCGATGTGGGCGGCTCTTTGCGCGAATGCGCACGGGATTATGTGCGAGCGCGCCGGTCAGCCCGGGCATTGCGCGTGGCTTCTCAATGAGAACGGCGACAACTGGAAAATCATCAACGGAATCCGTCCGTACACTCAGGGTGTGTTCAAGCTGTGGGGGAAGGGCTTCCAGTACATCCAGTCCGTGGAACGCGCGTTTGCCGACAGGACGGCGCACGACGAATCGGAACTGCTGCTCTTCGCAGGGCGCATTCGCGAGGCGGCGATGCGCTGCCCCTACAACTACACGGCTTGGCGCGCCTACACCGATTCGCTTAAAGAAAAAGGAGCTGATATTGACGAGTGGCGCAAATATCTCGATGAGCTTTTCGCTACTCAGCCGGACGGGCGTCTCGTTTCGTGGGATTTTGCGTGGGAGGCGATCGAGTCGATGGCGGCGAAGGGGCTGGATGAGACGTCGCTCGCCAAGGAGACGGCGCGTGTCTTTATGTCGCTCCCCCAGCCGAAGACGCGCATCGCAGAAGAGATGAACTACCGGCGCGATGCGCTCGCGCGCTTTCTCAAGCGCTTTAAGAAGAACGATGAGCTGACGATGAAAATTCTCTCCGTCGCGCTAGATGCCAACAAAGAGGGACCGGATTATAGTGCGCAGATGTTCGCCTACGCGCTCGGACGATGGGCGGAAGACAAGGCGAAAATCGGCAGATTCTTCGCCCTTGCTTCCGCCAAAGCCGGGAACGGAGGGGATGCCGCAGGCAAGCTTGACTGGCGCGCGATTTCCTCAATCAAGGGATTTCGCGAGGATCGTGCGTTGTTCAGGATGTTAGCGTCATTCCGCAATGAGGACGATCCGCCGCACGCGGCGGCGCAGGTGCCGGCGAACGACTACGGGCAGCCCCTCGCGTCGGCGGACGCACTTGTTAAGATTTCGTCCCGCGGACGCGGCGACACGCCGGAAGACCACGCCCGCGTCTCGGATGCAACGCCCTACGATCCGAAACGCCCTGGGCTTTTCGCCACGAAGAATGAAACGTCTCCCTGGGTCGTCGTCGAACTTGCAGGGGATGTCTCCGTCTCGGGCGTGACGGTCGTCGGGGATGCGCGCGGACTTGCGGCATGGGTGTCGCAGGACGGCAAGGACTGGCAGGAGGTTTCGTCAAATGGCGGAAGCGAATCTCTCTGGCGGATTGACCTCGGCGCGAAATCGCCCGTGGCGAAGTTTGTGAAGGTCGGTCGCATGGGCGGCGAAAAGAAGCCGCTTAAGCTCAACAAGGTTCTCGTTTACGGGAAACGGCTATTCTAATCAAAAAGGGAAAGGGATATTGAGATGAACATGGAAACTATCGCCTATTCTCCGCAGAGGGGTAAAACATTAAGTTATCTCCTTGCCGCGATTTTCCTGACGGTCGCGACAGGTGCGGTACTTTCGGCGCGGGCGTCGAACAGAGCCACTTGGACGGGCGAGGCCGGCAACGGCCTGTTCCAGGATTCCGGCAACTGGACATGTTTCAATGAGTCGGACGAACAGGTTGCCGGCGTCCCCGCGGCGGATGCCGCCATCACGCTCGCCGCCGATGTCCCGGCAAATGGCTGGGCGGACGCAAATTTCGCAGCAATGTCCGGCCCAATCGACCTTGCCGGCCACTCGCTTACGGTACCGAAGACATTTTTTGACGGCGCAACGCCCGCGTTGACAGATTTGATCGTCAACGGCGATTTCGAGACGGATCGTTTGACGGATGGTAAGACCTCCGAGAAAATGCTTCCCACTTCTTGGACAGGAAGCTCCGGCTATGTTTATGTCACTAGCAACGATACGACCAGAACATACAACAACAATAAGTTGGACAATGGATGCTATGTCGTTGGAAATCGGTGGATCGCGCAAACTTTCACTCTTCCCGAAGATGCCGTCCTTTCGCTCTCGTTCGACCGAATCAGTCTAAATACCAGCAAGAACACATATAGAACCAGCAACGGGAATGTCCAAATTGACGATTCGCAAGTTTATGAGTGGACAAACGGGACAGGATATGGCAAGAAGAGCTATTCCACAACCTTCGCGCTTGCCGCCGGAACACACACAATCAAGTTCGAGATCACCAGCCAGAATGGCTCTACGTTCGACAACATAAGTCTGACGTACCGGCCATCGGCGCGGACGGTCACCGATTCGGTCGGTGGCGGCGAACTGCACGTGAATGTGCCGGAAGGCGAGACGGCAACCAACGTTGACGTGAACATGACGGGACCCCTCAAACTGGTGAAGGAAGGTGCGGGGGCGTTCGTTTCGCAGCGCAATGCGCTAACCTACGACAGCGGGACCATAGTCGCCGCCGGAACGCTCTCTACGACCGAGGGCACCGAAACGGGCGAAGCCGTCAATCGAGCGTTCGGCGCGCTTGGAAGCTCCATAACCGTCCGCACCGGCGCTACGCTGCTGAACGGCGGGGATGGATGCGACTTCCGCAATTACAATGTCGTCCTCGATGGAGGCACGCTTGCCGCCGGTGCGGACGGGACGCTCGTCGAGACGAACGGCGCCTGCTCCGTGAGCGTGGGCGCGAACGGCGGAAGGCTCGACAACGGCGGTTTCGCGGTCACCGTGGCGGCGGACATCGCGGGCACGGGTGCGCTTACCTTCATTGGCGCGGGCACGACAAGACTTTCCGCCGGCGTATCCATGTTGTGTCCGGCAATCATAGAGAGCGGTGTCACATTGAGCGTGCCGGGAACGGATACTGCGACGTTCGGTTCGCTGACGCTGGCGGGAGGCTCCACGCTCGACCTTGCCGCGTATGTCGTTGGCGTCGCGCCGATTGCAGTGTCAACGCTCGATCTCCCTGAAAACGGCACAGTCGATCTTATGTTTAACGGCGGTGAGTTCGGTGCAGGCCAGTATGCCATTTGCGCGATGACGGGAATTACTCCAGAGGATGGTCTGAAATTCGTTCCGTCATCGAACGGCATGGAATGCAAGTGGAGCGTCGAAGATGACACGCTTCTCCTAACGGTCGGCATGATCGACTCTAACACTTGGACAGGCGACGCAGGAGACGGGGATCTCTCAAATCCCGACAACTGGTATGGACGCGCAGTGCCGGCGAGCGGAACGGCAATCATCAACATCGGCATGCCGGGAACGCTGACCGTGGGCGCGACATTCGCCCCCGACGCCATTCTCTTCCCGGAAGGTTGCGCCGCACTTGTAATTGAAGGCGATGCGATTACCGGCATTTCCGCGATTACAAACCTTTCCGATGCCGTGCAGACGTTCACCGCCCCCGTCCGGTTTGCAGACAAAATACTTGTCGTCCAGAACGCGGTGGACTGGTCGACGCGCGAGCAGTCGAGCGTCTGTTTCTCGGGCGGCGTCACGGGGACGGATTTCGCGGAAGATTCTGCCCGCTACCTCAACGGTGCATACACTCTTACGGAGGCCGAAGACTGGATTGCAAATACCCAGGGAAACAACGACCGCTGGGGAATCCCAGAAGGCTCTTCAATCTCATTACCGTTTGCGAGCGACACGAGCGAGCTCGCGATTGGCGAACACAGCGATGTTGTCGGCGGAGCGTTTACGGCTGCCGTCGTAAGGACTTCGGCTAGAATCTGCTGCTGGAACCTCGGCGAGTATGTCGTCACGGAGGAACTTGCTGTGACGCTGCCGGGTGCTGACAGGCATCTTGCCTACAGGGGCAGTGACGGTGCGTTCAAATTTGAGAGGTTGACACTCGGTGATAATGGAAGTGCTAAGAGGTTCTTCTTTGCTAACAGTGGATCCTATTACTACGACAAGATTCTCTTTATTGGAGCAGGCGGCATAGGATTCGCCGAGAATGCTAATGCGGACACGCGCTATATCTGCGGCAGGGACAATCAGGCGAATGACAAAACATTCATCCGCCCGTGGTATTCCGATTTTACGATCGGCACCAAGCCCGGCACAGAAAGGGATTTCTGCATTAATAGACCGACGCATATTGGAACACAGGACGAAAAAGGTATTGCCCGTACCGTAACGGCGGATGCTGTTCTCTACTCTGGATCAGACCCGGAACTTTACATCGAGGGTAATGGGCGTTTTGTTGTTAACGGCGTCAATATGTTAGATGGTCCTGTGGAAGTGAAGGATACTGCAACCTTAGCTATCAATGAAGGCAAGGTGTTGACTTCCGGCAGTGTGACTGTCGATTCCGGCGCGACGCTTGAGATCGCTTCGGGCGTCAACACGTTCGGCGGGCTGGATCTAAAAAAGAATTCAACCGTCATATTCAAGTTCACGAACCGCGCAGTTGCCCCGCAGATCGCCATTGCCGACGGCAAGACGCTAACGGCGAATGGCGCGGTGACGGTGAAGATTCCGGGCGATGTCAGACCGACAGGGGGCGTGAAGGTCCTTACGACATGCGGCGGATTCGATGGTGTTTCCGTCACGCTCGCCGATGGTGCGCCGGATTGGGTGCGCGACCTTTCTGTCAACGAAGACGGTAACATCGTCCTTGACGTCAAGCCGCAGGGCACGAAGATAATCGTCAGGTGACGATAGAGGCAGACATTGGTTGAAAAGGAAGAAGATGAACATTGTTAAAATTGTCTGCCTGGCGGCTCTCGTGACCGTGTCGGGATGCTTGGCGCCGGAGAGCGGAGCATCATCCAAAGGAGCGGACGAAAAGCCGCTTAAGGTGGCGGTGTTCGTGGGCAGCGGTGCGCGGAACATTGGCGCGTTCCGCTGGCTTGAAATCACCGCCCGCGCGAAGAATGTCGTCGCAACGCCCGTCGACGGAGAGGCGGTGAGATCGGGTGCGCTTGATTCTGCGGATGTCCTTGTCATGCCGGGCGGAAGAGCGCATCAGGAGGCGAAGTCGCTCGGTCAGGAGGGTCGTGAGCGTGTAAAATCTTTCGTGCGCGGTGGAGGCGGCTACATCGGAAGTTGCGCGGGCTTCTATCTTGTGTCGCAGCCGTCAAAAACCGGTGTCAGGAAGGACTATCTCGGACTGATTCCGTTTGTCGATACGCCATCCGGCGGCAACGGCCGTGCGGAACTCAATTTCGCGTTCAACGAAAAGGCTGAGAAACTTGCCGGGATAAAGAAGGGAATCTACAGAATCCTGTATAGCCGCGGTCCAGTTCCTGTCCGCACGGCGCGCGAGGTCGAGGGGACGCGTGCGGAGGTTCTGGCGACGTATCATAGCGACTACAACCCGAAGTCTGCCCCGTACCCCTCCAAGGCGGGGCACCCGGCCGTGGTCGCGGCTGAATGCGGCAAGGGGAAGTTGTTCGCCTTTACCTGCCATCCGGAAAACGACGCCAACGATTATGAGTGCATCAAGGGTGCGTTCCGTTACGTGACGGGGCGCGAGGTGGATTGGGATTATTCTCAGAGAAAGCGCGGTCAGCTCGTCGTCGGATTTATGTGCGACGATTCCTTTGGCGTTCAAACGGCGCGGCTCGCCCAGAAACTCGTGACGGATGAGGAGTTCGATGTTATTCCGCTCAACAAGGCGCTTGTTTCCGATGGGATGCTTCATAATTTAGATGCCGTTCTCGTGCCGGACGGCGAGGGCGCGGAGAATGTCGGGGCGGGTCTGTACGGTGAAAACGCCGAGCGAACGAAGGCGTTTCTCGCGCGCGGCGGACGTATTTTTGCATGGGGCCGCGCAGCCAGGACGGCGAAACGGTCGGAAAGCGGCGTTACGTGTGTCGCCGATTCGGATGCGGCGCTTGCGGCGATGAGGGCGTTCGCGGCGGAACCGATTCCGCCGCCGCAGGTCTTCCCGGCGAAAGTCGCAAAGCCCATCCGCGCCGGAGTGTTGCAGAATCCGGTGAACTCGTGTCTCCCGATCGCTCGATTGCTCGACTTTTCTCCTGAATACGAGTTGACGTTCATCGCGCCGGAGGAATATGTCAAGGGCGCGCTTGAAGGTCTTGACCTTGTGATTATGCCCGGCGGCGGCGCCACGCGGCAGTACAAGTCAATCGGCGACGATGGCGCGGCGGCGCTTAAACGTTTTGTCCGTGAGGGTGGAAAGTACTATGGCGTCTGCGCGGGTGCGTTTCTCGCGATGCAGCAGTCGATAGAGGGCTTTTCGCGTCTTGATATGGTTCCTTTCAAGGATGACGATCCCGCCTACTACCGCGGCGACGCGCCGGTAAAGATTGCGCTCACAGACGACGGCGTCACGGCGCTTGAAACGACGAACACGACACACACAGTCATCTACTTTGGAGGACCTGCTGCCATTCCCGGCGATCCCATCGCGGACACGGATGTGAAGGTTCTCGCCAGATACGAAAGCCGGCTCGTCAACACACGGCAGCCGAAGCCTGTCGCGGAACTGGCGGGGAAGGGGGCGATTCTCGGCGGCCGCGTCGGCAAGGGCAAGGTGTTTCTCTCCTGCCCGCATCCCGAGAAGCAGGAACAGACGATGGAGCTTGTCCGTAGAGGCCTTAAATACCTGACCGGTGTTGCGCCCACGACGGTGCATCTTGAACGGCCGCGCGGCGCGCTTTCCGTGAGATATCAGTTCTCCGACAAGAAAGCCGCCGACTACCTCTTCGGAACCCTTTACCGCGACAGCCGCTTCCACGTGTGGCCGGTGAAGCCGCCGTTCGTCGAACTTCCTCACGCCGATGCCGTTGTCTTGACGAGTGCCGTTTCGGAAAAGGCGGTGAAGAAGCTCACGCCGTTCATTGCGCGCGGCGGACGGGTCGTCGCGGTGTGCGATACGCCCAAAAAGCGGGAGGCCGCCAAGTCTCTGCCGGGCGTGATCGCGGTGAAATCCTACAACGAGGTTTCGCACGCGCTTCTGAAGTAATGGCGGAATATCAGGAGATTTATGGAATCATTGCGCGAACTTTACCGGATTGGTCTAGGGCCTTCGTCCAGCCATACGATGGGACCGGCGAAAGCCGCCGAACTCTACCTCGCCCGGCATCCGGACGCGAAAGCGTTCGAGGTGACGCTGTACGGCTCGCTTGCGGCGACGGGGATCGGACATTTTACCGACCGTGCGTTGGCGCAGGTTTTGGGAGAGGCGCGCACAACCATTCACTGGAACGGAAGCGAGACGATCGGGGACCATCCCAACGGCATAAAATTCACCGCCGATGGTGCGGATGAATGGATCGTATTCTCCGTCGGCGGAGGAGCTTTGCGCGAGATGGGCGGGCGCAGAATGGCAAGCGACGTCTATCCCTACACCGGCATGGCGGATATTCTTGCCAAATGCGAGACGACGGGCTTACCCATGTGGCAACTTGTGGAAGAGGCGGAAGGCGACGGGATCGCCGACTACATGGAAGAAGTGCTTAAGGTCATGAACGCCTCCATCGACGCCGGGCTGAAGCACGACGGTGTCATCCCGGGCGGGCTCCGTCTCCAGCGCCGTGCCCGCTCCATCTACCGGAAGGCGCGTTTCCTTCAGAGCGAGTTCCGCCGGACCGGGCTTGTTTCGGCGTATGCCACCGCCGTCAGCGAAGAGAATGCCTCGCTCGGCACGGTTGTGACGGCGCCGACATGCGGAAGCGCAGGCGTACTGCCGGCCGTTCTCAGGTATCTTTCCGAGACGCTCGGCTGCGATGTCCGCGAGCAGGTGCATGCGTTGGAAACCGCCGGGCTCGTCGGCAACGTGGTCAAGCGCAACGGCTCGATCTCCGGCGCGGAGGTCGGTTGTCAGGGGGAGATCGGCGTGGCGTGTGCCATGGCCGCCGCCGCCGCCACGTATCTCTACGGCGGAACCGTCCCGCAGTGCGAGACCGCGGCGGAAATCGGTCTTGAGCATTTTCTGGGATTGACGTGCGATCCGGTCAAGGGGCTGGTGCAGATTCCCTGCATTGAACGCAACGCCATCGCCGCAACCCGCGCGCTCGTCGCGGCGGAGATGGCGATTCTCTCCGACGGCCGGCACCGCGTTTCGTTCGACGATGTCGTCGCCACCATGCTGCGCACGGGACACGATCTGCCGTCGCTCTACCGCGAAACCTCGGAAGGCGGACTTGCCGTACTTGTAAAGGACGGCTTCTGACGTGTGGTCGCGCTTCTCGGACGGTAGAATTTAATAAAAGCACCATTGATTGAAAGGATGAAAATGAACATTAACATTGTTAAAATCGCCTGCGTGGCGGCTTTCGTGGCCGCGTCGGGATGTTTGGCGCCGGAGAGCGGGGTATCGTCAGGAAGTGCGGACGCAGAGCCGCTAAAGGTTGCGGTGTTTGTGGGCAGCGGTGCGCGGAACATCGGTGCGTTCCGATGGCTCACGATCACCGCCCGCGCGAAGAATGTCGTTGCGACGCCGATCGACGGAGAAGCCGTGAGAGCGGGCGCGCTCAATTCGATGGATGTTCTCGTCATGCCGGGCGGCTCGTCGGTCGCCGAATCCAAGACGCTTGGACCCGATGGCCGTGAGAAGGTCAAGGCGTTTGTCCGCAGCGGCGGCGGGTATGTCGGCACGTGCGCCGGTTGCTGTCTACTTATGGAGTCGTCGAAGGGACACCCCGACATGTTGGGCATGATTCCGTTCAGGTTCGGTCCCGGCGGCGGCAAGGCAGAGATGTCGATTATGTTCAACCGCCGCGCAAACGAGCTTGCGGGAATCCGGCAGGGGACTCAGAGCGTCCGTTATGCGGAAGGTCCCGTTCCGCTTCCGTCGCTTCCCGTGAAGGACGCCGATGTTGAAGTCGTCGCGACGTACAACAGCGACATCAACGCGAAGGGCGGCAAGGAGCGTCCTTCGATGGCGGGGCAGGCGGCGGCCATCGCGGGCACCTACGGCAAAGGGCGTCTTTTCGTCACCGCCGTCCATCCGGAAAGCGATGAAGACGACCATTACATCCTCAAGGGCGCGTTCCGTTTCCTGACGGGGCGTGAGCTGGAGTGGGACTATCCGCAGCGGAAGCGCGGACAGCTCGTCGTCGGTTTCATGTGCGACGATTCGTTCGGTGTCGAAACGGCGAAGCTCGTCCAGAAGCTCGTGACCGAAGAGGAGTTTGACGTTATCCCGCTCAACAAGGCGCAGGTTGCCGCCGGCGATCTCCGCCGCGTCGATGCCGTGCTGGCGCCGGACGGAACGAAGTCGGCGAAGCCCGAGACGGGCCTTTACGCGGCGAACGCCGGACACACCAAGGAGTTTCTCGCCCGCGGCGGACGCATTTACGCGTGGGGAAGCGCGGCGGAAGCGGCGAAGGAATACGAGAGCGGCGTCACGTGTGTTGCGGACGCGGACGCGGCGCTGGCGGCGCTTCGCGCTTTCGCGGCCAAGCCCGTTTCTCCGGAGGCGTCCAAGCCTCTTAAGCTGAAGAAAGTTCAAAAGCCCATCCGAGCCGGAATTTTCCAGAATGAAAACAATTCCAATATCCCGATTGCGCGTCAGCTCGCGCTCTCGCCCGAATATGAATTGAAAGTGCTGGCGCCGGAAGATTATGCAAGGGGGGCTCTTGACGGGCTTGATCTCGTGATCCAGCCCGGCGGCGGTTGCACGAAACAGTATAAGGCGTTGGGTGAAAAGGGCGTTGAGGCGTTGAAGCGTTTCGTTTGCGGAGGAGGGAAGTACTACGGCGTTTGCGCCGGCGCGTTTCTGACCATGCAGCAGTCTCGCGAGGGATATCCGCGTCTCGGGCTCATCCCGTTCAAGGGGGACGACCCGTCGCACTACCGCGGTGACGCTCCGATAAAAGTCGAGTTGACCGATGACGGCATGGCCGCGCTTGGCATGACGAATAAAACGCGCACCGTCATTTATTTCGGCGGTCCGGCGGCGGTGCCCGGCGAAAGCGTCGCGGATACCGATGTCAAGGTTTTGGCGAAATACGCAGGGCGTCTCATCAACACCAAG
>JAFVZE010000040.1 GCA_017508315.1 Kiritimatiellia bacterium
CCCGCACGAGCGGATATCCACTTCAATCCTCGTAAATCGCTTCGTGAACACCGGACCGCAGCCGCCGCCTTTATTCGCCCACACGACGACGCGCACATCCTCCGGAATGCGGATGCCGTGCGCCAGAAGCGCCGTCAACGCCCCCATTGCGAAATAATCATCGGCAAGATAAAGTACATCCGGCAGCCAGCCGCGACCTTCATCCCTGAACTTCCGTTCGAAAATCCCGACCGCCAACTCCGCAATCGACGCTCCGTCCGCGGCAAAGAGCCCATTCTTGCCGATTTCCATTTTCTCCGCTCCGACCCCGTCGATTTCCAAGATACCTTCCGGAACCATCTCATCCCACAACGACGCCAAAAGAACGGATTTCGGTTTGCACCGGCGGCAATGCTCCTCAAATCCGGAAAACGCCGCCGCCGCGTCGAAGCGCACCAGTCCGGCGCAATGTTCCGGGCGGTATCCGTCGGAGGCGAGTCTGACGAACGGCACGCCTTCGGCTGAAAGCCGTTCGGCGATCGCCTTTTTATCATGCAGCAGAATAACCAGATCAACGCGTTGACGCAAAACGGTCTTGAGCATCGAGAAATCGAAACTGCCGTTTTCCCGGCGCGGAACCGAGGCTATCAGGAAAAGATATCCGGCTTTGGTGAGTTCGTCGCGAAGCATGCCGCTGATTGCATTTACGACCGGATTGGACGCTCCCGGCGGAACGACGATGAGCACCTGTCCTTTCCAAAGCGCTTCCCCGGCCCCGCAAACGACGCTTCCGACTTTCGGGCGGGGATTCAGCAATCCCTCTTCGGTGAGACTCGCGACGGCGCGCTCCACATTGACGCGCCCCACCTCAAGCATGGATGCGAGCGCGCGGATGGGCGGCAGCAGCTCCCCGGGCCTGTAGAAGCCGGTCTGTATCAAACGCCTGAGACCATCGGCGATCTGCGCGGCGAGATTTCCCCGCCGTCCCCGGTCGACGGAGAACGGCGGCTTTTTGTATTCACTGTCCATATCCTCTGATTTCCCGAAGTGCCGATATTATCACCCGATGCGGAAATCTCATTCCATCACGATCGTAAGCCGCGCCGCGCATGAGCCTTCGGCCGACTGCAGTGCGACTGCAGACGCACTTGTGCACTTGTCGGAAAGCCAATGTTCGTCATTGAGCGCGGTCGCATACTGTCCGCCTCCGCATGCCGCCATATAACGGTTCTTTATTTCCCATCCGGTATCCGCCTCGTCCTGCATCGGCCCAACCGGATCCCAAAGCGGCTCCGATGTAATGTACTTGGTAACTTTATCAAGCGTCCACTCCGCGACATTGCCGTGCATATCATATAATCCCCACGAATTGGGCTCTTTCATTCCCGCTTCGTGTATTTTCTGTCCAGCGGTAGACTTGCACCAGGCAACCTTTTCCAAATCGGCAAGCGTATCGCCGTTGCAATATTTAGCCGACGATCCCGCGCGGCAGGCGAACTCCCACTCCGAACGCGTCGGCAGGTCCACCATAATGCCGCCGCCGAGACTGGTACGGATGGTCTTCATGTGCATATCGACTTTCTCGTGCCTGTTCGACGGCCAGTTGAATTCCGAGTTGCCGATCGGATGCCCTCGCCAGGTGGCAAAATTCGTCCGGTGCGGCAAGAGCGAGGTCCCGTCGATAGATTCCCCCGGCATGAGTTTTTTCATCTGACTGCATGTGGCCTCATAGATCGCCATCCAGTAGTCATACGAAAATGTCACATAGTGATAGCAGTCGCGATGAGGTTCCGTTTCGGTGTTTCCCATCCTCCACGTAACTCCCGTGGCGGGAATCCGGCGGAACACCATGCGATCGGTTTTGTAGAGAATATTGGTCACACCGAGCGGAATCTGTTCGGCGTCGGGATAATAACGGTCGGCAGAGCGGTCGGCGGGTTTGGTGAGATCCAAAACCCAGTACGCGGGCGGCGAATTGGTCGCCCAGACCGTTATCTGCGCCTTGACCTGACCCTCGGGCAGAGTAAATTCCGGCATCCCTTCCTTGGTCGGATACCACAGAATCTTGCGCTTGCCCTGCGCTACAACTTTGTTTACATCGCCGAAAAGCGTCGTGAGGTTTTCGCTGCCGACGCTCACGGCAGCCTCGCCGACGGCGTTGGTGAGAATGTCGACGGTGACGATTCCCGATTCGGCATCGCCTTCGGATGCGCCGGAAAGCGTGTATTCTATTACAACCGTACGCATCCCGTTCTGTTTGACCGATATCGAATCGGCATCGATTACCGGCACTGCGGCGAATACCGACGAAGCCCCGAACGCTGCGAGTATTATCAGTTTTTTCATAATCTCATCCTTTGTTGTCATAAGTTGAAAATTTACGGGCGGTTCTTACCTGACGATCATTATCAGCCCCTGCCGATAACTGGTAAGCCCCTTCTCGAACATCTTTTCATACACCCTTGATGCAGGACCGGTCGTAAGACCCGGCATCGCCGCCGACACGATGCGGCTGCCGGTACGCTCCGTCGGCGCAACAAAATAAAAGACGCTTGCCGCGCCCGGCTCGGGGATCGTCGCCGGATCGGGACTTAACGCTTCTGCGGCAAACGCCCCGGCTGCGATGCCGGCGGCAATCGCACATGATGCAATTTTACTCATTTCTCCTCCTTCAATCCGGAATCGTCGCCGACCCGGAAAATTTCGATTTTATCCATCTCCATGCGGTCGCTCTGCACGAAAAGGCAAATTCCGTCATGAATCAAAAGCGGCAGCTTCTGAAGCTCTGCAAAATCGAACTCTCCGACATCGTACCAGCGCCAATCCTGCCGTGAGACGTCGCTCAGGCAAACCTCTTTGCGGGTCTGTCCGGGTGCGCTCGGCAGCCAGCGCACGACCAATCCGCCTGCAAAAGCGTAGTTGCGATCATCTCCGAACTTCGCCGTCCGCGACTCCTCGGCCTTCATCCGCAGATGCGCTCTAACGCGGTATTTGACCCCGGGATCGCAGGCGATGAGACGAATCGGCAGCTGCCAACCGAAACGCTGCGAATAAAGCATCTTATCCGCAGACACCGTTGCCGCGCCGCCCGACTTCTCCGGCGGCAACAGGTGTTCAAGTTTCCGAAAATTCTCCTTCAGAACGACATGCCGCGTTTTGTACGTCTCGGAAAGCGAGACCTTGCGGCCGTTTTTTTCCGCTTCGTCGCAAAGCGCGTTGAATTCCGACGCAAGCGGCTTCATCGCCTCAATTTCCGCGAAAGCGGCGGACGGGTTCTCCGTAAGCCATACTTCCTTGTAGTTCCGTTCGTACCTGCGCTTGAGCATCGCGTAAAGCACCGGCAAGCGCCCCATCCGCACATTGTAGAGCCGCACCGGATCGTCTTTTACCGACGCTTCCGCCTTGCGCCAGAGAAGCAGCAGTTCCTCAAGTTCGACATCCTCAAGCGGCAGATTTTCCGAGTATATCCCGGACCACAATCCCGATTTCTCCGGATTGTGGTTCTGCACATCCCCTTTCGAGCGACCGAACGCCGCATAAAGCTTCTTAATATAATCCTTAACAAACGGCGATGCCGCGCCGTAATAGCCGTCGAGAAAACGTTTGATTACCGGCGCGACCGGCTGATCCGGGTTCCACATCATCTTTGCCATCAAATACGTTTTCAGCTCGGCTAAATCGGCATGGTAACCGTCGCCCCCGCCTTGGGAACCGATCCACCGCGCGCCGTTATCCCTGAAGAAACGGTAATTGGGCGCAATTGAGCCGAGGTCAGGAAACGGATGAAGGTAATTGCTGAAGTTGACGCAATAGTCGTATATGCGCAGATTGCGGCAGATCGCCCCCCAGCCGCGCAGATCCTCGCAGAACTTCATCGTGTTCGGGTGCCGCGAGCGTTCGAAGGGTTCCGAGAATGAGCACTCGAACGAACACAGAACCACCATCACGTTTCGTCGCGGCCTGATCTTCTTCGGCGCGCGGCGCGTATGCTGATACGCGAACGTCGTTATCATCGCGTCCGGAAACTCTTCTTCTATCGCTTCGGCCACGGCATTGGCGAATTTTATGTTCGGTCCGCTCTGACTTCCCTCTTCATCGGCACAGGCTTTACACTCGGCGCATCTGCACCAGCCGGCGCAATCGTTCTGCGCGATACTGACCGCCGTCGCGTCTTTTTCCTCGCGTAAATACTCACGCACCTTGCCGATGACATACGACAAAACTTCCGGATTGGAATAACATATCTGCCAGGCGCCGAACGCCTGCCTCTTTCCGTCAATTTCGCAGAACCATTCCGGATGCCGCGCGAAATGCTCTTTGGGAACTACTATCCGCCCGATAGAACCGTCGGAGCGGAGATTGCGCGCGTATTTTACAGCCGGGCCTCCGTATTCGCTTTTGGTATTGCGCCCGTTGTAGCGCAACCTTGCGTTGAAACGTTCATTGTCCGACTCGCGGAACGTGTGCCGCCAAGTCGTATAACGCCCGTCGAAAGCCGGCTTATCGGCAAAATCCAAATTCAGCGGGACTTCAAAAGAATCGAGTTCGGGGACTTTCTCGCACCACGGCGCGAACCAGTCGCATCCGCCGAAACGTTCCAAAAGCTCATACACTCCGTAGAGAACTCCGCGTCCGCCTCCGCCGGTAATCAAGAGTCTGCCGCCGTCGACCGTCAGACGGAACGCATCCGGATGCCCGATGCCGGCAACATCTTTCCCGAGCAGCACCGCGTTCTTTCGCGCGCATCGGTCATTCCCGGTCAGGATCGGAAGCTCCACCCCGGTCATCCGCCGCACGAACGTCCGCAATTCTCCGGCAGCGTATTTTTCCGCTTCAGACGCATCCGCCGCCACCGCTATCGCGCAGGACGGACTCTTGCCGCGTTCGGCAACGGTGAAACTTTCGCCTGCCGTCAGAGCGGAGACTTCCATGCCGAACAGCACCGGCACACAGATTTTCACAAGTTTTTTCACTTGTCCCTAATTATAGGACAATAGGGACAATATGTCAATCCCGCGCACATCCGGTTTTGATATAATACTTGAAACGCTATGACCATTGCGGAACATTACGACATTCTTGCGCCAAAGCTGACGAACTGGCTCGTGGCCACCGGCTCTTCCGTCGAGCAGGCCAGAGACTTGACGCAAGCGACGTTCCTTAAATTATGGTCAATGCGGGAAAAACTCCGCGACAGCGACATCGCGGTGTCGGCGCTGATCTTCACGATAGCCCGGAATCTGCGCAAGAACGAAGTGCGCGACGGCAGGCGCCTCGTATTCACCGACGACATCCCGTCCGACGCGACCATCGCGCAGCCCGCCCCTCCGCCCTCCGACGGCGCCTATCTCCGGCGCCGCATCTCCGACGCGCTCGCCAAACTGCCCGCACCGCTGCGGGAGGCCTACACCCTTTTTCAGATCGCGCGCCTCCCGATCGCCGAAATCGCCCGAGAGACGCGGACGGCCGAGAATCTCGTCAAGGTTCGCATACACCGCGCCAAGATGAAACTGCGTGTTTTTCTCGCCGACCTGGAAATCTGACAAGCCGTCCCCGACTCAACCTTCCACCCGGCAAATGAATACGGCGAACTCGACCGGTGCGGAAACCCCCTCCCCGACGAACAAATTCACATCGCAAGGCGCAATTACCGCGGCGGCGGAAGCGGAATCTCGTCGAGCTCGCGCTCTTCACGGCGGGCGTCCTCCAGGCGCTTGACCCATTTAAGGACTTCCGCCACCGGCTCTACGAGTTCGACCGGGATGAAATCCTCGACTTTGCCCTGCGCGTAGAGACGCCTTGCCAGCAAAACGTCCTCCATTATCGGCAGCCCTTCTTCAAGGGCGGTTTCGCGCACGATTTTCGCGATCCGGTCCGCCGCGGCGACGACGATCTTCGGCAGCGGGGCTTCTTCAGGGCGGTAGCGGATGCCGATCGCAAGATGCGTCGGGTTCGTGATGACGACATCGGCCTGGCGCGTCGCCGCGACAGGGTCCGGGCCGTTGAGGATCTCTTCGCGGAACTGCCGCTGCGCCCGCTTGATTTCGGCCGAACCCTCCATCTCCCTGTACTCGCGCTTCACCTCGTCCTTGGTCATCATCATCTGCCGGATATAGTCGCGCCCCTGAAAGACGCGGTCCACGGCGGCGATCACGACATATCCGAACACCGTGTAGCCGGCAAGACGCCTGAGCATCAGCGACACGCACGGAAAGATGTCATCGACCGTTCCGTAGCACATCGTGAGAAGTTGCGGAACCGACGCCCAGATGATTTTCCAGACGAGATACCCGAGAAAGACGACCTTGACGACATTCTTCAGAAATTCGAAGAGATTCTTCTTGGCGAATATCCGCTTGACCCCTTCCGCGGGATTCAGTTTGCCCATATCCGGCTTGATCGGATCGAGGGTGAAAAGAAAACCGATCTGGACCGTATTGGCCGCCACGCCGACGACCGCCGAACAGAGCACGAAAATGAACGAATGCTTGCAGATCACGACGAGCGCGAGCTTCAACGCTTCGCGCGACCCGGCAGACGACGGTTCTCCGACGCTTGAGGCGACATGACCCATAAGATCGGAGAAGTCATCGACCAGCGTCATGCCGAGAACGGCGCAGAGGCAGAATCCGATAATCAGCAGCGCGGTCGATACCATATCCCGCGAAATGCAGACCTGTCCCCTGCCGCGGGCGTCGCGCAGCTTCTTAGGAGTGGGCATTTCCGTTTTCTCTCCGCCCTCCTCCGCCATCAGCCGCCCTCCTTGAGTATCTTCATGACCGGATGGAGTATCTCGGACTCCCGGGCGTACATGAGCATATCCATGATGAACGGCAGATAGATGACGAGAAGCGCGATGCCGAGAGCGGACTTCACCGGCATCGACAGGAAGAACACGTTGAGCTGCGGCGCGGTGCGGTTGACGAGCCCGAGCCCGAGCGTGGCGAGAAACATCACGATTATGACCGGCGCGGACACCACAAGCGTCCGGCGCAGCATGTCGTCGAGGATAAAGAGAATATTGGAAGCCGCTTCTGAGGTCATTTCAAGACCTGGCGCGAACACCGGATAGATGTCATAACTCCTGTAGAGCGCACCGAGCAGGATCAGTACCGCGCCGCTGACGAAAAACATGCACGAGGCCAGCTGCGTAAAGAAAATGCCGAATGTGGAGACCTGCGCTCCGCTCAACGGCGAATACACCTCGCCCATAGTCGCGCCGCGCTGGTTGTCGATGAAATTGCCGACGCTTTCGGCGATCCAGAACGGCACGGCCGCGAAAAATCCGATGACGAATCCGATGAACGCCTCTTTCAGCGCCAGAAACGCGAACATCCACAGATCGGGCTCCCCCGGCGGCATGGAACCGTGGATGGCCGGGATCGCCAGAAACGAGAACGCGAGCACGGCGGCGCGGCGGGCGACGCCGGGAATCATGGAATCGGCGAGCGCGGGACATATCGCGAAGGCTCCGCCGATGCGAGCCGTTGCGATGACGGCGGCGAGAATCCAGCGGTGAAACTCCACGTAGTGCATCTATCTTCCGAGCAGCGGGAATTTGGCGAAGATGTCCTGCGTGTAGAGCAGCATTTCGCCGCCCATCCACGAGCTCGCGGCCATGATCGTGACGGCGATGGCGATGAGCTTGACGGCGAAGCCGAGCGTCTGTTCCTGAATCTGCGTCAACGCCTGCAGGAGCGATACGACAAGACCGATCACCGTCGCGACGATGATGGGGATGAGCGAGAGCCTCAGCACGAGGACGAGGCAGGTCTGCGCGTAATCGAGAAGCTGCGCCTGATTCATCAGACATACCCCCTTACAAGCCCCTGGATGAGCAGCGTCCAGCCATTGACCATAACGAAGAGCAGCAGTTTGAACGGCAGCGAAATCGTGACCGGCGAGACCATCATCATGCCCATTGCCAGCAGGATGTTGGAGACGATTATGTCGATGGCGATGAACGGCAGATACACCAGAAATCCGATCTGGAACGCCTTGGAGAGTTCGGAGACGCAGAAACTCGGGATGAGGATGTGGAAGCTCTCGGGGTCGACCTTCGCCTTGTCCTCGCCGGGTTTCGCCCAGAGCCGCTCCGCGGTCGTGACGAAAAACGCCCGTTCGCGGTCGCTCGTCTGGCGGACGAGCCATTCCCGGAACGGTTCGGCGGCCTTGAGCGCGAGATCGGTGCGGTATTCCTTCTCGGGTCTGTCCTCCGAGCGGTAACGGTTGTAGAGCTCCCAGCTTTCGCCCGCCACCGGCGCCATGATGTAGAACGTCAGAATCAGCGCCAACGCGTTTACGACCATGTTCGGAGGAACCGACTGTATGCCGAGCGCGTTGCGGATGAGACTGACCACGACCACTATCTTCAGATAACTCGTGGCGACCATCGCGACGAACGCGACGAGCGAAAGGCCGACGAGAAGAGCTATGAGCGCGAAAGGATCGGTCTGGAACATCACACCACCTCCTCAATCACGAACGCCGGTCTGGAACAGAGTTCGCCGAAACGTCCGCGGGCGACGACACTGCCGCCGCGCCACAGTTCCAGTCCGGACGGCGGCGGCACCGGCGGCGTTTCTCCGGCGGCGAACTCCGCGAACGAGATCGGACGCTCCTCGCGGGACACCACCCGGAAACGCCCGTCCCCGACCGGCGAATCGAGCCACGCGCCGGCACCGGACTCAAGTTCCGGCAGCATGATCATGTCCCCCGGAGCGAGTCCCGCCGATTCTTCCGCGGAAAGATCGAAGAGCGCATAAAGCGCGCGCACCGGGCGCGTCATGGAGCGCAGAGAAGCGTGATCGACATCCATGAAACGGAGCTGTCCGAACATCCGGATCGCGGACGGGCGCACATCCATGACGAACGACGCCCTGACCGACCCGTCCGTCGGCGCGACCACTTCGAACGCCACTCCCCCGGCCCGTTTCCCGGGATCGTCGAGTCCCGTCACCCGCACCTGCCGGCGGAATGTGTTTTCTATCAGCTGGAGCAGTTCGCCGCATTCCTTCTCCACGAGCGCGAGAATCAGCGCCGGCGGCAGATCGGCCTTGCGCGCCCACAGATCATGCAGGTCGGGGAAAGACTCGCGCTTCCCGAGGCCGAGAAAGACATTGTCGTCGTCGAGCGAAAGCGCGATGCCGATGACATCCCTGGGCTTCGCCTCCGCCCGGCGCAGCATGCACCGCTCATCCCCCCACAGACACGGCATCGCCCACGCCGGATGCGCAAAGATATCTTCAGCCGAAAGATCCTGAATCCCCGGCCATGAGTTGAGAACGTCAAACGCGTTCATCCCGGTTTCCTCCTTTCTTCACCGCGACGGCGATCCGCCGCGAATGAACCTTCTCGGCGAGAAACTGCTCGAAACGCGAACGGTTCGCCTCGACGATCGCCCGCACATCCTGCGTCGCCGGGTCGACGACAACCGTCAAAGCGCCGTCTTTCGCGACGATGCGCACCTCGGAGCCTCCCAGAATCTCCGGCTGAAGCCGGACGAGAAGTTCGCCTTCGCCGCGCACGAATCCCGGGGAAACGAGAATAGCGGCGGCCACGGCTTCGGCGGCGGCGATGAACATCCGCACGGTTTCGCCTTCCCTGCATACGACTTTCTGCGCCTGCACCGCTGATGCCGCCGGCAGATCGATCGGCATCGGAGCGGGTGCGATGATCACCGCATCCTTCACCGTCTGCACGACCTCCCGCGAAGATTTCGCGGTTTCTTCCCGCGCGGGCGGAGCATTCTCTTCCCGCGGCGGCATCGCCGTTTCTCTCCGCTCGCATGCCGCGACCTCCCGCGCGGATTTCTCCGTCCCGTATACCGGGCTCTCCGCTCCGTGTCCGGGAGTCTCCATCCTCCGTGCAGACGCCGTATCGGCCGGAGCCGATCCGCCCATCACCGCCTCGAAACGCGCCACGGCTGACGCTTCGGGGACGGAGACCGGAAGACCCGCCGCATCCGCGCGCACGGCCCCCGTGCACACCGCTTCGCCGCCCATATCGGTCCCGACAGGTTCAATCCCTTTCAGTTCCCGCATCATCGATCACCTTCTTTCCCGTGAAGTCCTCGAGCTCGGCTTCCTGGCGATACTGTCCGGCCGCCGTCTCTTCTGCCAGCCACATCGACCGGTGTTCCGAAATCTTCATGCGGCTTTTCGACGCGGCGACGAAAAAACGGCGCGTTTTTTCCGCGGCCTCCCGGCTCCGGTCGAGTTCGGTCCGGGCCTGCGCCACGTTGTCAGCCTTCAGCGCCCCCTCTTCGTCGATGCGCGCGACCCCTTCGCGCGCGCGCTCGAGATCGTCCATCGTGACGGTGCGTCCGATCACCGCGTCGTAGATGCGCTCGCGTCGCGCCTCCTTCTCCGTCTCGTAGGCGGCAAGCTCGGCCTCGCGTTCGGAGAGCCGCGCCTTGGCGAGCTCGACCCCGCGCCGGGCAGCCGTCAGTTCCGCTGCCGCGCGGTCTTCGCGCATCGTGCGGATGCGAAGCATGCTCTCGAGCGCATACCCGGTCACGACACCGCCTCCGCGAGTTTGCCCAGAGTCTCGGAATACGTCTGACGCTCGGCGAGATCCTGCCGCAGAAAAGCGTTGATCCCGCCTATCCTGTCGATCGCCTCGTCCGTTTCCCGGTCGGATCCCTTCTCGTATTCCCCGATCTTCAGCAGCAGTTCGACTTCGGAGTATTTTGCCAGCAGTTCGCGCAGCCTCGACGCGCATCGGCGGTGTTCCGGGTCCGCGATCGCGTGCTGGCAGCGGGAAATCGACTGCAGAACGTCGATCGCCGGATAATGGTTCATCTGCGCGAGCTTGCGCGAAAGGACGATGTGCCCGTCGAGAATCGAGCGCGTTTCATCCGCGATCGGTTCTGTCATGTCGTCGCCTTCGACAAGCACGGTGTAGAGCGCGGTGATCGAACCCTTCGCCGAATTGCCGGCGCGCTCCATGAGTTTGGGCAGTTCCGAAAACACGCTCGGAGGAAATCCGCGCCGCGTCGGCGGCTCTCCGGCGGCGAGGCCGATCTCGCGCTGGGCGCGACCGAAGCGGGTCACCGAATCCATCAGCAGCAACACCCTCCGCCCTTTGTCGCGGAACGATTCGGCGATGGAGGTCGCGACATGGGCGGCCTTGAGCCGCTCCATCGCGCTGCGGTCGGACGTCGAACAGACGACGACGGACTTCGCCAGCCCCTCCGCCCCGAGATCCTTCTCGATGAATTCGCGCACCTCGCGTCCGCGCTCGCCGATCAGCGCGAGCACTGTCACGTCCGCTTCCGTATTGCGCACGATCTGCGCCAGAAGCGTGGACTTGCCGACGCCGGCCGCCGCGAAAATCCCCATGCGCTGCCCTTCGCCGCAGGTGAGCAGCCCGTCGAGCGAGCGCACCCCGAGCGAAATCGGTCTGGTTATCATCCTGCGCTCGAGCGGATTGGGCGGATCGGCGTATACCGGATAATACCCGTCCGGACGCAGCGGACCCTTTTCCTCGGCGTCGAGCGGATGTCCGAGACCGTCCAGAACGCGTCCGAGAAGCGATTCGCCGACCGGTACCATGTGGACGCGGCGGGTGGGGATGACCTCGGTCTGGGCGGATATCCCGACCATCGCGCCGAGCGCCGTCAGCAGAACCGTCTCCTTAGTGAAACCGACCACCTCCGCCTGCACTTCGGCATCCTCCCACGGATTGCGCAGAATGCACACCTCGCCGATCTTGACGCCCGGAACCGACGCCTTGATTATCGTGCCGACGACCTGGATGACCTTGCCTTTGACGTCGATGGGTCTGGCGTCGGCGACCGCCCGGTCGAGAATTTCCGGAATATATTCAAACTCCGCCGCGGACATAGAGGATACTCCTACCGTTCTCTCGAAAAATGGCGGCGGATGGATTCCTCGACCGCCGCCAGCTGCGTCTCGATCGACGCGTCCGCGATTCCGGCGGCGGTCTCGACCGCGCACGCCGCGCCTTTGAGCCTTGCGTCCTCCTGCACGTCCACTTCGTCCAGATGCGGGAAATCGGCAAGTATCGACTCCATTCCGGAGCGTACCGCGCCCACCATGTCCGGAGCCACGCGCAGCGTTATCTGACGCTGGCTGCGCACCACGGCGCGCATCACCTTGCGGACGATCCGCACCACGAGTTCCCGTTCGCCGATTTCGTCAACGCACTTGCGCAGGGCGTTCATCACGATATCGCCCATCTTCCCCTCGACCGACTCCATGAACGCCGCGGACTCCGCCGCCAGTTCCAGTTTGCGCCGGGACACTTCGCCGCGGACATCTTCGAGCCCCCGGGCGTATCCTTTCCGACGCTCCTCCTCGAACGCCGCTTTCGCGGCCTCGACGATTCCGGCCGCTTCGGCCTCGGCCGCGGCGATCACGGCCCGCGCGTCGCACGCGGTCCGCGCCTCCGACGCCTTCACGAGGCGCGAAGACGATGAAAGTTCAAATGTCGGCTTTTTCACGAGCAGCATAGTTCGTACGCCTCCGGAAATTTGAGTTTGAGCAGCAGCAGAATCATCCCGAAATCGGGACAGTCCACCTGAGAGACGCGGCACCCCTTTTCGGCGGCGGTGCGCGACATCTCGTCGAGGACTCCGCGCCATTTCCTGAAATACGCCTCATAGCGGAACACCTCCGGATACACGCCGGCATACTCCGCCTTCAGTTCCCGCACCTTCGCCCCGTCCACGACCGTCCGCCAGCCGTCGGCCGCGGCGAGAGCCTCCACCCATCTGCCGACGGACGAGCGAGTCCGCCCGTCGAGCAGCTTGAGCCGGGACGGATCGTTCGCCGGGAAAAGAGCGAATTCGCCGCCTGCGGCGAGATACGCTTTGACCTTGGGCCAAAGCCTGCCGTTGCCGACGAGTTCGCGGGCCTCCGTCACTGTGCAATCCATGAGCGATCCTTCCCTTTGCGCGATTCGAGAAAACGCTTCCACCGGCGCGCGCCGTCGGCTTCGCGTCCGGTCATGGCGAGCGCCCGCGTCTCCAGCACCGCTTCGGCGCGGGCGAGCTCCGGCGGGAAATCGGCGGAGCGCAGCACCTTCAGCGCCTCGAACCCCTCGCCGTCGGAGAGCATCAGTTCGGCGAGAGCCGCCGCCGAAACCCCGTCGCGGGGATCGGCCTCCGTCAGAGCCTCCACCAGCGCCCGGGCGCGGTGCGGCTGACCGTGGCGCACGAAGAGCCACGCGGCGGTGAGCAGAAACTGGCGTTCTTCGGCGGTCATGCTTATTTGCCTGGAGGGGAGTCCTTGAATACCGTGACTGAGATTTTCTCGTACTTGAGCCCCTCGATGGAGTTCTTCACGAGATTTTTGATCGACGGCACGAGATCGGCGATATCGGAGTTCCAGCGGCTGCGGATGGCGACCGCCGCGCTCGACGGCAGCGTGTTCTTGGCGAAAGGGTCGTTCTCCGGAAGAACCACGTGGACACGGGCGTCCACGACCCCGTCGATGCATGAGATCGTGCGGGAAAGGTCCTGCGCAAGCGCGTCCATGAACCGGATTCGCTCTTCCGACGGCGACGAAACCATGCCGGTCTTCCTGAACACCTCCGCCACGCCGTGGTAGGAGCGTCGCGGCAGCCCCCTGCGTTCGAGAAGATTCGCGGCGGCGGCGAAATCCGACTCGGATATCATCACGTTCCATGCGCCTTCGTCACCCGGAGTCTTGCGGCAGGCGATGCCGTCGTCCAGAAGCGCCGCCATCACGAGATTCGCCTGCCGCTCTTCAAGCTGCGAATGGAGCGCGACCTCCTTTTCGCATCCGGCGAACATCATCACGCCCGCCGCTATCAGCGCAATCTTCTTCATTTCTGTTCTCCGTCTCAGATCCGACCGGCATTCCGCGACCGTGCGGAATGCGCATCCGTCGGATGAAATAATATCAAAGATGAAACGGCGAGGTCAATAAAGCCATCGGCTCAAAATCTGACTCTGCAGCCGATATACCACATGGCGCCGCCTATCGGATAACCGGGATAATATTCATATTTTTCGCCGGTGAAATTCTCGATCGCGGCGTATATTTCCCCTTCCGTCGGCAGAAACGGTTCAAGCGGCACGGCA
>JAFVZE010000311.1 GCA_017508315.1 Kiritimatiellia bacterium
CGAACGGACCGGTACTGAAGGATTCGATCTGCCGACGGAGAGTGAATGGGAGTACGCATGCCGCTGCGGAGGAGCGGCGAGCGGATTCTGGAACGACGGCAGCGACGCGGGGATTTCCACGAGCACGAAATTCAATACGGTCAAGAACGGCAATGAAGCGCTGGAAAAGCTCGGACGCTACCGTCATAACGGCGGCATGGTCAAAACATGGGATGAAGTAGGCGAAACCAATATCTATACGTCGGCGGCGAAGTCCAGCGACGAATCTCTGGGCACTGCGGTCGTAGGCTCATACGAGCCGAACGCCTGGGGTCTTTACGATATGCACGGCAACGAGGGAGAGTGGTGCAACGGTATCGCTTCGGGCACGTACTATTACTGGTATAATTCGGACGGTTACTACTGTAAAGACGACTATCCGGTGCTGGTCGACGATCTCGGCGCATCGTCCGCGACGTGGGAAGAGTACAGTTACCGGTCGTATCGCGGCGGATCGTATGCAAGTTCGGCGAGAGACTGCGTCATTCCGCTGCGCAAGTCGGACACGGAAAGAACCTACCACGGCATCCGTCTCTGCTGGCGTTTCCCGACTCCGCCGCAGAAATAATCACGAAATAAATAATCGGAACTATAAACAAAAAGATGAATCTGTTTCTGCTTGCCGCTTTAGTCTCTTCCGCTTCCTGCAACGGTCCCGCCGGTCGCGCCGGCGCCGATGATTCTGTGCGTCCGCTTTTTGAGGATGCCCGTTCGGCATGGGTGGTGGTCATCCCCGATGACGCGCCGCGTCCGGTCAGATACGCCGCCGACGAATTCACGGACACCGTCAGGAAAATCTCCGGTGCGACTATTGGCGTGGTCTCCCGGTCCGAAGCTCCGAAGCGCAATGTCGTCCGGCTGGTGACCGACGGCGACGAAATGAAGGATGTTTTTTCCGTGACATGCGCTCCCGGAGAAATTGAACTTAAAGGCAACTCTCCGAGGGGAACGCTTTTCGCGGTTTATGCGTTTCTGCGGGACCGGCTGGGAGCGCGTTGGTACTGGCCGGGCAAAAGCGGCGAATTTCTGCCGAAGCTTTCGCGCTATAAAGTCGGGCGGTGGCATAAAACGTACAAACCGTTCTTCGATTCGCGGGAAATGTCGATCTGCTCCATCTGGCGCAACCGCCATCCGGAGACCGAGCGCTGGTTTCCGAAGGTGTTTTTGAACTACGGCGGACGCTCGGATGTGACGAAAGAGGATATCGGCTTCGTCCGCCGCGTCAGCGGCCATGCGGTGACGCTGCCGCTGGAAACGGATCGGCGTCAAAAACTTTTCAGGGAACATCCCGAATGGTTTTCGCTTTTGAACGGCAAGCGTGACATAAAGGGCATCGCCGGATGCTGGAGCAGTCCCGGTTTTTTCGACTATACGGTTTCCAATCTCGTCGCCGATATCCGCGCCAAGCGGGCTGTGCTCGCCAATTACTTCGTCGCCGATGTGGTTCCGCGCTGTGAATGCGGGGGCTGCACGGCCGATCCCGATAAGTCCGCGCGCTGGTGGAACTATTACGCGAAGCTGATCGACGCCATCCGCCGCGAGGTGCCGGACGTGCGCTTCGCGGGGCTCGCCTATCAGGAGTACCGTCCTGTTCCGGGGATTAAGGTCAAGAATCTCGAACACGTTGAATACTGCCAGTACAACCGCTGCTATTATCACGGGCTGGAGGATCCGCGCTGTTCGATGAACGCGCGGTCGATGGAGGAGTTTCGCCGCTGGAACAATCAGGCGCCGCTGGCGCTCTACGGTTATGAATTCGACGTCTTCAATCAGGCGATGTATCTGCCGATGTGGCGGGTTTTCGCCGACGAGATGCGTCTGTTCAAACAGATGGATCTGAAGCGCGTCAAGACCGAATATTCCGTCAATATCAACCGGCTGGAAAAGAAGAATCCGCCGCCGCGCTCGCAGATCGGTCAGCTCGCATCCAGGCTTTCATATTACGCCTGGGCGATGTCGGCGTTCGATCCCGATCTTGACATGGGGGCTTTGCTGGATGATTTCTGCTCGCACGTCTACGGCGGCGGCGCGGCGGAGATGCGCGCCTACCACGATATGATGGCGGAAGCGTGGGACGCGATGAAAACCCACATCACGTATTTCAGCAATCCGGCGCGGGTCGCTGCGCCGGGACTCATTACGCCGGAGATAGAGAAGGCGGGCCGCGCCCGGCTGGAGGCCGCGGCCAGGGCGGCGAAGGGCGATGCGCGCGCTCTCGGCGAAGTCCGGCTGGACGCCGAATGTTTCGCCAACTGGGTGAAGCTCGCGGCGGAAGCGCGCGCGGGCGGCACCGTGCACGACCTGAAGCTCATCCGCGACGACGATGCGTTCAACGTGGTCGGCTGGCTGACCGGGCGCACCAAAAAGGGCGGCAGGGCGCAGAAGACCGGCTTCAAGGTGTACCGGGCTCCGAACGCGCTGCGCGTTTTGGCCGAGTGCATGGAGGAGAATCCCGCCATCGACCGCGGCACGACTGAAAACGACAGACACAACTGGGGCTGCGCATCGATCGAGTTCTTCATCGACACCGGCGACGGCGTCAGCCGCCAGATCGCCGTGACGCCGGCCGGCGGCGTGTGGGATTCGGCGAACGGAGATATCAAATGGTCGAGCGGCGCAAAGGTGCGTCCGGCGTTCGAGCGGGACCGGTGGACGCTGGACATTTCGATTCCCTACGAGGCGCTGGGAACGGTTCCGAAGACCGGCGACCGCTGGAAGATTATGATCATCCGCAATCCGTCGGACGCAAAATACAAGGCGTGCGGCTGGCCGATAGCGGCGCACCGCGATTACAGTTCCGCTGCGACGCTGGTGTTCAAATAAAGGTAATAAGCATGAAGTCTCTTGAAACGGAATTGTTTCGCGTGCTGGTGGCGGCGGGAGCGGTTTTGTCGGCGGCCGCCGTCTGCGGAGGGAATCTCTCGTCGCTTGACGTCCGGGGAGCGCTCGGCAGCGGCGAAGCCCAGCCGCTTTTCAACGGCGGAGTGTCGGCCTGGACGGTGACGGTTCCGGAGAATGCGGCGAGACCGCTCCGGTATGCCGCCGAGGAATTCACCAATGCCGTTTTCCGCATCTCCGGAGCGCGTCTCGGCGTGACGACGGCGGCGGACGCGCCGAAGATCAACGTCGTGCGCATCGAGGCTCCCGACCGCGATACTACGGCGGACGAGTTTTCGGTAAGAAGCGTTCCCGGGGAGATCGTCCTCAAAGGCAATTCGCCGCGGGCGGCGCTCTTTGCGGTGTACGCGTTTCTGCGCGACCGGCTGGGCGCGCGCTGGTACTGGCCGGGGGAAAGCGGCGAATATCTTCCGCGTCTTGAGAGTTTCAAGGTCGCAGAATGGGAGAAAACGTACAAACCGCGCTTTGAACAGCGCGCGCTTTCCATCTGCAGAGTGTGGCGGCACCGTCACGCCGACGTGGAGAGGTGGCTGCCGAGAGTGTTCATCAACTGCGGGATCAACACCCCCGAGATCCAGGAGGATGTCGGGGCGATCCGCCGCATGACCGGACATTACATTTCTCTGCCGGAGAACAAGACGCGCCGCGCCGAAGTGTTCGAGCGGCACCCGGAGTGGTTCTCCCTGCTCGGCGGGAAACGCGAGTTCAGGGGGTACGCGGGCTGCTGGAGCAACGCGGAATTCTTCCGCTATGTCGTATCAAACTCCGTGCAGCTCATCCGTTCCCGGCGCGCGCAGCAGGCCAACCTTTTCGCCGCCGATATCCTGCCCCGCTGCGAATGCGCCGCCTGCACGGCCAATCCCGACGTGTCGGCGAGGTGGTGGGAATTCTACGCCCGCATCATCGACGCCGTCCGGCGCGAGATTCCCGGCATGAGCTTCACCGGGCTCGCCTATCAGGAGTACCGGGCGATTCCGGGAACGCCGGTGCGCAACGTCGATCACGTGGAGTACTGCCACTATAACCGCTGCTACTACCATCGGCTCGACGACGCGACCTGTCCGCGCAACGTCAAGTCGATGGCCGAGTTCCGCCGCTGGGGAGAGAAGACGCCGCTCGGTTTCTACGGCTACGCTTTCGATGCGATGAGTCTTAAAAAGCCGCTTTATCTGCCGCTGTGGCGGATGATCGCCGACGAGATGCGCGTTTTTTCGAAGATGGACATGCGGCGGGTTAAAACCGAATATCAGGTTGACCTGCATTACCTGACGCGCAAAAAGGATCCGCTGCCGAAATCGCGCATTCTGCTTCTCGCTTCGCGGCTTTCCTTCTACGCCTGGGCGATGGCGGCGTTCGATCCGGACGGGGACATGGAGGCGGTTGTCGAGGATTTCTGCCGCCGGGTGTACGGCGCGGGCGCTTCCGACATGAAGGCCTACCACGATCTGATGGCTGATGCGTGGGGGAACATGAAGTCGCATCTCGGATATTACTTCAACTCTCCGCGCGGCCCGGCGATGGAGATGATTACTCCCGCGCTCATCGCGGCGGCGCGCTCGCGGCTCTCCGCCGCGAAAGCCAAATGCGCCGGCGACGACCGGGCGGCGTCGGAAGTCGCGCTGGACGCGGAATGTTTTGAAAACTGGGTGACGGAGGCTGAAGACGGACGCCGAAGGGCGGTGGTGCTTACTCTTCCCGCTCCCGGAGAAACCGGAGCGCCGAAGCCGCTGGAGGCCAAAGCGCGGAACGGAACGCCGCAGAAAACGCGCTTTACGCTCGTGCGCGGCAAAGAGGCGCTTGCGCTGAGCGCCGAATGCGCAGAAGAGGACATGGGATCATTCAGCTCCGGAACCGTGAAAAACGACGATCCGAACATCTGGGGCTCGGGGAGCTATCTTGAGATGTTCATTGAAAGCGCGGACGGTTCGCGTCATCAGCTTGCGGTTTCGCCAGCCGGCGGCGTGTGGGATAAGCGCAACGGGGATTTGAAGTGGAATTCAAAAGCCGTCTCCAGGCTGACCAAGGGGAAAGATTTCTGGAAACTTGAAGTGTCGCTGCCGTACTCCGCGTTCGGAGAAGTTCCGAAAAGCGGCGACAAATGGAAATTCATGGTCATCCGCAACGTTTCCGCCGATCCCGGTGAAACGCCGAAGTTCGCGTCCTGCGGATGGCCGGTCAACGCCCATGGCGACTGGGGCAGTGCAGCGACGCTGAAGTTTGAATAACGACGGAACGGAAACGCAAAATGAAAAAACTCAATATCATGACATTCGCTATGGCGGCGGCACTTGCCGCCGTCGCCGCTGCGCCGGAGAACGGAAAGCTCTGGTATGATACCGACGGTCACGTTATCAACGCCCACGGCGGCGGAGTGCTCGCCCATGAAGGGACGTATTATCTCTACGGCGAACACAAGGTCTACGGAGAAGCCGGCAACAAGGCGCACGTAGGAGTACATATGTATTCATCGAAGGATCTCTGCTCCTGGAAGGACGAGGGCGTGGTTCTTGCGGTTGAAGAGACGCCGGGATCAAGAATCGAAGACGGCTGCATCATCGAGCGTCCGAAAATCCTTTTTTGCGAAAAAACCGGCAAGTTCGTGATGTTTTTCCATCTGGAACTGAAAGGCCAGGGATACCGGGCGGCTCATACCGGCATCGCCGTCGCCGATGCCGCGACCGGACCGTACAAGTTTCTGCGTTCGATGCGCCCGAACGCAGGGCAGTGGCCGGCGGATCTGTCCGACAAGGAGCGGACGGCGGAGACGATGCGCAAGTTCATCGAGATTCCGCAGTGGTGGGGCGGCGTAGCCAAGCAGTGGGGCTCGCATTTCGCCGGCGGACAGATGAGCCGCGACATGACGCTGTTCAAGGACGACGACGGCACGGCGTACCACGTTTTCGCGAGCGAAGACAACTCGACCGTGCATGTCGCGGAACTGACGAAGGATTATCTCGATTATTCCGGCAGATGGTGGCGGATGGCGGAATCGCAGTGGACGGAGGCGCCGGCGGTGTGCAAGAAGGACGGCTGGTATTATCTCATCGGTTCCGGCTGCTCCGGCTGGAAGCCGAATATGGCGCGCTGCTACCGGGCGCGGTCGATGCAGGGACCGTGGGAATTTCTCGGCAATCCCTGCCGCGGCGTCAATGAACTGAACGGGGTCGGTCCGGAGAAAACGTGGGGAGGTCAGTCCAATTTCATTCTCAAGGTGTCGGACGCTCTGTATCTGGCGATGTTCGACATATGGAAGCCGAAAAACCAGATCGATTCGCGGCTTATGTGGTTTCCGATGGAATTTACACCCGACGGCACGGTCTCGATCAGGTGGTGTGCCGCTTTTGACAGATGCAAGAGATAGGAGGAGCTCAACCATGAAACTGAAAATGCTGATCTCGGCCGCCGCGGTGAGCGCGACGGCGATGCTTTATTCCGCCACCACTCAGGATGAATGCACCGCGTATCTGACGCAAAGCGATCCGGATGGAAAATCCAGTTTCAATACCTCGGTGCGGTGGAGTGACAATGCCGTTCCGGGACCAGGGTCTACCAATTACGTCGGATCGGGTTTGATTATTCGGGATTCAGGCGGCAGCGGAGGAATTGACGTGCCCTATTTAGGAGATGTGCTTGCTCTTGCAGGTACGTTCAAGGGAATGGCAAGCGGAAGTTGTAAAATAATCTGGCCGGAACTTCGTATGCAGAACGGAGCTTCGTATGAATGGTCGAGTTTTTCCCATGTGTACGGCAAGGTAGTAATAGAATCCGATAACGGCAATCCCGCGCAGTTCGTGATGTTCCACCCTGGAAACATTAATGCAACCATATTGGCGGCATCGTTCAGCGGCGGAGCGGATTCGTGTTTCCTTCTGAAACGCTCTTCGGGCAATCCTTTGGCGCAGCTTCCTGATTTGAAATGGCGCATACAGGGTGATTGGAGCAAATTTTACGGAACTTGCCGCGTGTGCGTGAAATCACAGATATTTTTCTATAACCAACAGCAGGAAATTCCCGGTACGATCATTGTCGAAGACGGAGGATACTGGTGGTTTAATTATGGTGATGCGCAGATCACCGTTGGAACGCTTGAACTGAAGGACGGCGCAAATTACTGGGGGAAGTGTTCAACCGACGGGAGATCGGCAATTGCGATTGTCACCAATAAACTGACTCTCGGTGCGGTAAATATCGATTTTTACAACAAATGGGAATATAATGATCAGTCAAAATCGTCTTTCCCCAGATGCGTCGATCCCGGCGCTCCGGTTGATATAGCGCTTTTCAAACTCACGGGCGCGGCGGCTGAAGACGTTCCCGATCTTACCAAGGTGACGATTCCCGATTTCCCTGACGCGAGCAAGTCCGGCGAGTTCCATCGTCATAAGGCGCTTGTCTGCAAAGATAATGGGGATGGCACCAAGACTATTTGTGCACGATACTACACCGACGATCCGGTTATAAAAATGATCAAGGCGAACGGCTCATACAAAGAAACCGAATCTGCGTTCAATGCGACCGGAGATGCCGTCGCTCAATACTGGAGTCCGGCGCAAGTGCCGACATCGGAGACTTCCGGCGATGTTTTTGCGGAAAAAAGCATAACCTGGACGGGCAACAATAATTATTCATTCCCGAACCTCATTTTTACCGTTGCCGCCGGTCAATACGCATATATGCAATGTTTGGGTATAAAGGCAAAGAAAATCATATTTGCCGGAAGCGGCAGCATTCAGACGTACAGCCGAAGCTGCGTTTTGGATGCTCCGGTGGCGCTGTGC
>JAFVZE010000312.1 GCA_017508315.1 Kiritimatiellia bacterium
AAGGAGACGCGGACGCGCGTTGTGCTGAATGCGGGAGTGGGACTCGTATCCGACTGTGGCGCTGGTGAGACGGTAATCGAAGGCGTACTTTCCTCCGAGCCGGGAATGAGCGGTCCGGATTCGGTAAGATGCGCCGTCGTCGGGGCAGGTGCCTACATAAAAGGGTTTACTCTCCGCAACGGGTCCACCCGCGTAGGCGCCGATAATGTCTATGGCGAAAGCGGCGGCGGCGTTACCGGTTCGGGCGCAGTGATCGATTGCGTCATAACCAACTGCTACGGGGTGCGCGGCGGGGGCGCCGAAGGTGTCTCGCTGATAAGATGCCGCATGCGCGATTGTTATCCGTCAACCGGAGCGACCAACAGGAACGGAGCGGTCGCCAGTTGCATCAACGCCGGGGTAAGCGGCGGGAAGATTTACGATTCGTACATAGATTCGCCGGTATTCAATGCGCTTGAAATCCGTAACAGCTATATCAACAATATCTGGGATAACAATAAAGCCGACGGCTATTGCAGAATATACAACAGTTACGTGCTGTCCGATTTTGGAGCTGTGGCTTATACAAACTGCATTGTCGCGGCGGGACTGCGCGACACTTGTGTCGCCGATGAGGAAACAGTGTTCAACAGGACAATGAGCTTCGACGCTGATTTTCGCCCTGTGTCAGCCGAAGCGCCCGGTGTGGACGCCGGTGATTTGCAGTATTACGTTTATCCCGAAGCGTTTGCGCACGAAGCGGGTTTTGATGTTTCCGGCGGCCAGCGCGTCTACAACGGCACGATAGACATCGGACCCGGCGAGTTCGACCATCGCGGCATATTCGCGAAAAAGCTGTGCCGCCGCGGCGTCGAAGTCGAGGCGGCATCGCCCGCGGTCGTCGCCGGCGACGGCGCGGGGCTTTCGCTCGGAGACGGAGAATCTCTCACGCTCGCGATCTTTTTCAGAGCAGACGGCGAATGCTCGTTCAGAGTCGACGGCGCGGAGCAGGTGACGGTGACGGCAGACGGCGCCGTATTGTCGCCGGCAGGCGGAGTGTACTCGTTCTCCGGCAACGCCGATGACGTGTGCACGGTCACGATAGTTTCAAACGGCGGCGATGCGCTCGTCAGGGATTTCCTCGTTTCCGGACCGGGGCTGGTTGTCAGAGTCAGATAAAACCGCATTTGAAAATAAGATGAAAAAGAGACACGATCTGATGGCATGTTCAATTTCCGTCCGAGGCAGGACGCTGATGGCGCTGGCGGTTTTCGGCGCGGCGGTGTTGCCGCTCGCGGCATCCGGAGCGGCGAAACCGGTGGCGCTCGTCGGGCTCGCCTCCGAAGGTGTGGCGTTTCAGCACGATCTCCTCGCCGGCGAACGGATCCGGGCGGTGCGTCATTTCGGCAAGGACAATCCGCTCGCGGCGGCGGATTACCGCAAGTATTCGCTTTTGTTTTTCAGCGGCGCCGAGAATACGGCGCAGGGACTGGAATCTTATGCCGCAGACGGCGGCATACTGGTGGTCTCCGGCAATCCCGGCGCTCTCGCCGAGGTGCTGGGACTTGAAAAGGTGGCGGTGACGATGCTGCAGAACGTCCGCACGTCGACCGGAAAGACATGGCGCTGGAATTTCGACAAGTGGAAGTTCAAGAGCACCTACGGCGCGCACGGCGTGAAGGCGGGGGTTGAAACGCTTGCCGTCTTCGTGAAGGACGACGCTTCGGCGGGGCCGGCGGCGGCGACCCGCCGGAAGGTCGGCAAGGGGTGGCTCTACTGGATATCGCCGCGTCTCGGCGATCTGCGCACGCGCTATTCGTGGGCGGCTCTGCCGCTGGCGAATCCGGATGAAAAGGGCGAGATGGTCAAAACCGACGAGGGCGAGACGCTCGATTCGCTCGGCGCGTTCTATGCCGAGGCGCTTGCGTGTGCGAGCGACGTCGACCGTTCGCTGCCGCCGAACGACTGGGGCGTAAAGCCGCTCGGTCCGGCAGGTGCGCTCAAGGCCGAGACCGGATTCGCCAACAAACCGGTTTTCCGGCCGCCGACGCGGCGGGAAAAGGCTTTCACGTTCATGTCTCCGTCCGTAAAAGGGGTGATCGTGTCCGACAGACACACCTCCAAGCTCGCCGGGGAGCTCGCCTGGCATATCGGCGAGATGTGCGGCACTGCTCCGGCGGTCGTGGAGAAAGCGCCCGACGGCGTTGCGGCCGTCGTGCTCTCGTTCACCGGAAAGAAAAACGATGTGTCGACGAAGATATCTACCAATGGCAACCGGCTGACCGTTTCCGGCGGACGGCTCTCCGGCGTTTCCCACGGCGTCACCTATCTCTTAGAATCGCTCGGCTGCCGCTATCTCTGGCCCGGTAGGTCGGGCAAGGTGATCCCGAAGCGCCTGACGGTCGACATCCCTGCCATCTCGCTCGACTATACGCCGTCGCTTCTCTGCCGCGAGATCCGCAACAATCCGAAATGGAACGTCGATATGAGCGCGCTCGGGATCGACGGGAATGAGTTCAACCGGAAGTTCAACGCCGCGCTCGTCGACCGCGAAGGGAATCGGGATTTCTACGTCTGGCACGGGGTCAACGAGCCGCGCGAGTTCGACGGCGTGTACATGTGGGGGCATTATTTCGGCGATTACTACAAGCGCTATTCGAAGACGAATCCGGAGTTCTTCGCGCTTCAGCCCGACGGGACGCGCGAGCTTGATCTCGGACGCTGGCCGGAATGTCTGACGATGTGCCTCGCCAACCGCGATCTCGCCTATGCTACGGCCACCAACCTCATCGCGCGGTTCAAGGCGAGCCCCGGCATCAGGGCGCTTTCGATCTGCCTGCCCGACGGCGGCAATCCCTCGGTGTGCATGTGCAGCGCCTGCCGTAGGCTTGATCCGGTGAACGCTCCGCCGATAAAGTTATATTTCTACGCGCTTCTGCGCAGCCGGATCCCCTACGTGTCGCTCACCGACCGCGTACTTGAATTCAGCAACCGTGTCGCGGAGCATGTGGTGAAGGAGTGTCCGGACAGAAAGCTCACGGTCTACGTCTACAGCGATTACGTGAATCCGCCGGTGGCGGTGAAGCCTCATCCGGCGCTCGTGCTGCTTTCCGTGAGCGGGGAATACGCCGGCAGGAAACAGGCGAACTGGGCGCGGGACAATATCTCGGCCTGGAGCCGCTACGGCAATCCGATCCTGTGGCGTCCCAACGCGCTGATCGGATTCAGCGCACCGGTGCCGCAGAACTTCGCCCGCCGGATTTTCGACGATCTCGAAACGTTCAAGGTGAACAACGTCATCGGCACCGACTTCGACTGCAACTCCAACCAGTGGTCGATGCGCGG
>JAFVZE010000313.1 GCA_017508315.1 Kiritimatiellia bacterium
GATCCGCGCCTATAACAGTCTTGCGTCCGAAAACGACAGGATTTCAGAGCGCGACATCGCCTACATCGAAGAAAACGAGCGTGTGCCCGAACATCTCAGGTTCAAGGGAAGCGATCCTTTCTATTCGAAGAAGAACTTCATTCATCTGCGCAGGACTTCGGGCAATGTGCAGCTTACGGTTTTCGAGGGCGGTCATTCCGGCAATCTCCCCGCGGCCCTTGATTTCTTCCGGCGGCAGAAGTGGTGGACGCCGGCGGACTGGTCGCTGCCGGTCGCGGCCCAGGCAACGGATGTTTCAAGCGTGACCAAATGAGCGAAAGAATCTCCGTGAAATGAATATGAACCGGATAGAATCTGTCGGACGTATCGTTTTCGCCGCAATCGCGTTTCTTGCGGCCGGAGCGCACGCGCAGATATCGCCGTCGTCGCCGCCGCGAGAAACGGCGGCGCACTTCCAGTCGAAGATCGACGATGCCGCGGCAAAAGGCGGCGGACGCGTGACGGTTCCGGCGGGCGCATGGACCTGCGGTACGTTGTGGCTTAAAAGCGGGGTCGAACTTCATCTTGCCAAAGGGGCGGTTTTGAAAGCGAGCGGCGATCTCGCCGACTACAACGCGGAAGACGCCTACGAGCAGAACTGGGGGAGCAAGGCCGAATCGTGGCGCGCCCACCACCTGATCATCGCGCACGAGATCGAGAATGCCTCCATTACCGGCCCTGGGACGATCGACGGCAACGGCAGGGCGTTCTTCGCCAAGGAGCCAGGCGGTTTCGGGACGGTCACATGGCGCCGCGGGTCGATCACCACCGCCGACAGAGCCGCCGCGCGCCGTCCGGGACAGCTCGTCGTTTTCATCGAATGCCGCAACGTGCGTGTCGAAAACGTGAACTTCGTCGATTCTCCGTGCTGGACGGTTTTCTTCCACGGGTGCGACAGGGTGCGCGCAAAAGGGCTGAAGATCCGCAGCGATCTCAGACACCAGAACACCGACGGCGTCGACATCGACAGCTGCAGCGACGTATTCGTCTCGGACTGCGACGTCGAAACGGGCGACGACTGCTTTACCGTGCGCGGCAGCAACGCAAGACTGAAAGCGAAGGGCAAGGTCTGCGAGAATATTCGCTTCGCGAACTGCCGCGGCGCATGTTCCGCCTGCGGCGTGCGCGTCGGTGTCGGTAATGGTACGATCAGAAACGTCTCTTTCTCAAATCTCGTTTTCACGACGGCCGGACGGGGGATCGCGCTTCAGTGCAGTTATTCGGGAAAAGGGCAGAAAGGCGCGGATATTTCAAACGTGCGTTTCAGCGACATTAAAATCCGCGATGCGTCGATCGGCGTTCTTGTGACCGGCGGTTACGGCACGCCCAGCGCAAAGCTTGAGAATATCGTCTTTTCGCGGCTCGACGTCGAAGCCCATCAGCCCGTAGAGATCCGCGCGGCGGGGAAGACGGTTCCCGAGCGTATCGTATTCGACGATTTCAGGTACAGCGTCAAAGATATTCCTAAGATGCCCGCGCGCGTAGCCGATATTTTCGTCGGAGAGGGTGTCGGCAGGGTGACGGTAAACGGCAAGGCGGTGAGCGGCACCGCGATGTCCGCGGCCGTTGTGAACGTCGCGGATTTCGGCGCCGTCGGCGACGGGAAGACTGACGATACTGCCGCCATCATGAAAGCGTACGATGCGGCGGCGCGCGGCGAGGGAACGCTCTTTTTTCCGAAGAACTCCAAGGGGTCGACGTATCTTACGAGGCGCAGCATCATCCTGCGTTCGGGGATGACGGTTTCGTCCGACGCGGGCGTCGTTCTGTCGAGCGCGTCGGCCGTTCTCGAAGGCGGCGGGAAGACGATACGCCGCAAGGTCGTTGCGGATTCGCCCAAAGGGGCGACGAGCGTCAAGGTCGACGACGCGTCCGGTCTCGTGCCCGGACAGGAAATAACGATCTGGCAGAGCGAGGGCTCCTACCGCGAAACGCTCGCCGACATCGTGAAGGTCGAGGGCAACACCGTTCACTTCGACACGAGCCGCTTTTCGAAAGATGGCGTCAACCGCGGAAATCTCCATGACCGCATCGGCGGCAAGGCGGTCGTGCTGACAGATTTCTCGCTCGTTAAAACGGTTATGTCAAAAGAGGCGGTCGATTGCGCGGTTGAGAACATAACCATCCGCTCGTGCGGCAATCTTACCGATCCGTATATCTATACGATCAGCCCCATTCATCAGGCCCCCAACCGTCCGGCCGCCCAGAAGATTCTCCGCATCCGCAACGTGACGGTCGACGGTTCGTCGCAGGACGGCATTTCCGTACAGGGCTCCGGCGACATCTGGGTCGAGAACTGCACCGTGAGAAACGTTAAACACAAGGGCATCCACTGGGGCACGAGCTGCGACCGGGTCATCGTGCGCGACAATCTTCGCGAAAACTGCGGCGGCGCGGAGTTCGAAAAGTCCTCCAACAACGGCGGGACGGGCGCGATGTACTTCTGCGTCAACAACCACCGCGCTCTCATTACCGGCAATGAGATAAAGAACTGCTACCGCGGCGTGTTCGGCTACGACTACCGCGGCAACGGCGAGACCGACACCGATTCTGTCGTCGCGGACAACGTTTTCGACAACTGCGCGACCTACGGCTGTCTCATCCACGGCGGCCGCCGTTTGGTCGTCGCCGACAACGTTTTCCGGAATTTTTCGGGCGATGCTCTGCCGATAGCCGTGCGCGGCGAAAGGCAGAAGCGCCGGCTTCTGATGACGGGGCTTGATACCGGGGTCATCGACGGCAACGTTTTTGTCGACTGCGCCGTGACGGGCAGGTGCGTAAGCGTGCACGAATCGGCCGAACGCATCGCTCTCGGCGCCGAGAAAAAGCCTGCGGCATCTCCGCTCCGCGCCGCGCGCACGGCGGCCCGTCCCGGCCGCGTCGCCGTGCTGAACGAAAAGAAAGTGCTCAGCGGAAAGAATGTCGTACTTGAAGATGCTCACGTCACCGTCGCGGACGGTCCCGCGCTCGTTGTCGAGAACACGGAAAATGCCGTCGTGAAGGCTTCGTTCTTCTCGTCGAAGAACGGGACGGCGATCGAACTTCGCGGCGTAAACCGCAATCTTATCATCGAAGGCTGCCACATCGCCGATTCGCGCAGGGGCATCGTCGCCGGTTCCGGATCGCAGGATGTTGCAATCCGCTGGTGCACGGTTCAGAACTGTGCGGCGGCCGGAATTGATCTGAAGGGAGAACGCTTCACGGTGAGGGGGAATGTTTTCGCCCGCTTCGACAAAAAGTCGCAGCCGGTCGCTCTCGCGCTCAAGGATTCGGAGTTTTCCGCCAACACCGTCGCGGGTTTCAGATCGACCTACGCCAATGCGGACGGCGTCATCAGACTTGACGGGTCGGAAAACATACGCCTTCACGCAAACGTGATCACCGGCGAGAGAGGGGCGTTCAACGCCTCGTTCAAGGTGAATTTCGGCGGGGCGAAAGGAGTCAAAGAAGAAAACTGCGTTTTCGGGGCGCTTGACCCGCGCATTCTGAGGGGCGACGGCGCGCTCGCGTACCGCGATCCGGCGGTGTTCTTCGACGGAAAACGATATCATCTTTTCTGCACCGTCGTTTCCACATGGAAGGACGGCCCCGTCTACAGTCAGCTTTTCACCATGAGCACGGGCGACTTCAGTTCGTGGCGCGGACTGTCGTTTATCACCGGGAAGGATCAGAAGCTCAATTTCTCAAGCCCCGGCAACGTGACAGAGTTCGGCGGCGAACACATTCTCTGTTGCTGCTCCTATCCGCGTCCGGGGTATATGCCGACGGACAAAGTCCGCTGGGCCGACGACACTGCCAGATGCTACATCATGCGCAAGGGTATAAAGGATAAGCAATGGGGCAAGCCGGAGCTTCTGAAGCTAAAAGGCGATAATGTGGGCTTTGCCGAGATGGGCAGAATGATCGACCCGTATTTTGTTGAAGATCCGAAGACGCCCGGCAAGTGGTGGTGCTTCTTTAAGCAGGGAGGTATCGCGCGCAGCTGGACGGGAGATTTTAAGACATGGCATTACGACGGCAAGATGAAAGGCGGCGAGAACGTTTCGATTATCCGCAAGGATGACGGAAACTTTCTTATGTTCCATTCGCCGTCCGACGGCATCGGCATCAAGGAGAGTGAAGATCTTGTCAATTGGAAGGATGTCGGGACGGCGCAGATCGAAGGACGCGAAAACTGGCCGTGGGCGAAGGGACGTTTGACGGCGGGCGCGGTAATCGACTGCCGGAAAAATCCGCGCGTCGGCAAGTATGTGATGTTCTTCCACGGCTCCGGGCCGAAGACGGAGCTGGAAGGAGATTTCGACCGCAACGCCTCGATCGCGATGGTCGTTTCTGACGATCTCATTCACTGGAAATAGGAATCTGCAACGGGTTTCAAACGATATGAAAACAGGGAAAGGAAAAATTATGAAAAAGATCATAAATTGTCCGCTCGTAAAAAGAGCGCTTGCGCTCGGACTTATGCTGTACGGCATGGGCGCTTTCGGCGCGACGTACCATGTCGCGCCGACAGGCGACGACGCCACGGCAGACGGCACCGATCCCGAAACGCCGTATGCGACCTTGAAGGCTGCCCTCGGTGTCGCGCAGAAGGGAGATAAAATTAAAATCACAGATACAATAGAAGTACCTAACACGACAGCGGATCTTCAACTGACGGTTTCAGGGGTGGAGCTCTTCGGTGATGGACCGGACAAGTCGTGTTTGGATTTTACTATCTCTAATAAAGGAACAAGCGGTTACCTAAAATTAACAGAAGGATCATTCGTTCATGATCTTCAGGTTTATAAGTCTCGCAGCAGTGGCGGTGTTATAAGAATAGCTGAGGGTGAAGATTCCGTGGTTGTTTCGAACTGTTGGATCAACGGCAACTACTTTACGACAGGCGGCAGCCCGGCCGGAAATTTTTCGGCAGGTCTTGTCACGCACTGTCTTTTTACCGGCAATTCCAACAATAATTCAGGCGGTCCGATATTGACTTTGTCGGGTGTCGCCGTCATGCGAAACTGCATTTTTACCGGTAATACCATAAGTTCCAATTTGAGAGGACCTCTTAATGGAGTTATTGATCTTATCGGTAATGCGACAATGGATAACTGCGTTGTTTACGGCAACAGGTCAAAAGCGAGTAAAAATGGTGACACCGCTTCCGCAACCTACCGTTCCCGCAACGGCGGAGGCATTCATATTCCAAGCGGCAGTCCGGTAATCCGCAATTCGATTATCCGTGACAATCTGATGCCTTTGCCGTACATGGAAAATCCTGGTGAAACGGATATCCAC
>JAFVZE010000041.1 GCA_017508315.1 Kiritimatiellia bacterium
ACCAGACCGGATTGGTGATTTTGAATTTCGAATAATCGCCTACCGACTTCGCGTTGGCGAGCGTGACGAAACCGCTGCCGCGAAGTTCCCCCGTGATCGTGTTGGTGCCGTAGAAATAAACCTCACGGTTGCCGAAACTGAAATTGCCTTCACCCGACAGATTTCCGTACAAAGACACCTTTGCCCCCGAACGCTCTCCGCCGTCGTCCAGCTTCGCCGTCCCCGTCCCGACATCGAGCACGATCGGACCGTACCAGGACGCTCCCGGAGCGAACACAATGCCGTATGTGGAATTGGGATTGGCGTAATTGATCGTCCAATTGTTTTTGGCCGCCACCGCCGGAATGGTTATATCGCTTGAGGCGTCGGTTCCGCCGAGCGTCAGCGACGCGGAAGGTCCGTGCGTAAGCAAAGACGTATCCATGACCGTCAACCGTTTTTTGAGATTGACGATGCTCCCCGGGTTGATTATTTTTCCGCCGTGAAAAGTTATATTCTGATTCGCGCTGTCGATGGTCAATGTATGGCCGTTCATATTGAAAGGCTTGTTCCCGGCCTGATTGATATTGAAGAACCCCGAATTGCCGTCTTTATTGCGGGCCACCAGCAGACAGTCGGCATCAAGCGTCAAATAAGAAAAATATCCGCGCTGCCCGTCCGCGAGAATCACGCCGGTGCCGTTGAACCCGTTCCCCGACAGCCTGAAATGTTCGTACCACAATTCCATATATCCGCCGATATACATGGACGCGCCGTCAAGAATGACGGTTTCGCCGTCCGAAGTGCCGAAAGACGCCGCGCCCGATCTGGCAAGATAAACGCCTTCGGCGATGACGATTCTGCCTTTGTAATTCGCAAGGCTCGCGGATGCGAGCGTACCCTTGCCGCACTTGCGGAATTCCGTAACCGTTCCGGCATTATAGGCGGCGATAAGTTCGCTCGCTTCCGCATCCGTCATGTCGCGGGTTTCGTCTTCGGCGACCGTAATTTTGTAGACGCCGTCGACGATTTCGCCTGCCGCGCAGACAAACGGCAAGACTGCCGCCGAGACGGCGGCAAGCACGCAAAACTTTATCTTAGACATTTAACTGTCCTTTCGCTTTTTCAATTTTACGGAATTCGAGTTTCGAAATATCGATCGTCGCATCCATCAGATTCGAATTGCACGGCGTGCGCCAAAGTCCGCCGGTAAAATCTGGAATGTCCATCGCCTGCGAACGGTTGCGGGCGGAACGCTCGCTCAGCTGGCTCACCGCGCACCAGCTCGCCAGATCGTACACGTCGGTGTCGAGCGGCAGCCCCTGCTGCAGACAGTACGCCCACCTCAGATCCATCAGGAAGTCCATGCCGCCGTGACCGCCGACCTTTTTGGCGATTTCACCGGCTTCGCGGTAAAGCGGATGGCGGTATTTCTCCCGGATTTCGGCGGTGAGCTTTTCATCGAAGCGGTGGTGCTTGCGCTTCCAGATGTCGTCGCCGGCGAAATAGATTTCCAGCCGGGGATAAGCGCGGAAAACGCCCTTCGTGCCCGATATGAGGTTCAACCGCGAATAGGGCCGCGGCGTCGAGACATCGTGCTGCAGCATGATCGTGCGCCCTTTCGCGGTGCGGATCGTCGTCACGTTCATATCCGCCATCGCGAAGCGCTCCTTCCGGAGGGGATTGTCGGCGGCGAGAGCGTTGGCGGCGAACATCTCGTAGCCGGCCTGCATCGAATCGACGGAAACGAGATAATCGAGCCGATCGCCGCGGTTGATGCCCATATCCATGCAGATCGGGCCTAAGCCGTGCGTCGAATAATAGTTGCCGGCGTGCTTCTCGTTCCAACGGTTGCGCCAGCGCTCCCACTGCGCATCGTTGAATATCTGCCAGCGGCGGTCGTGGATGTACGCGCCCTCGCCGTGGACGAGTTCGCCCAGCATCCCGAGTTTGCAGAGATTGAGCGCCAAAAGCTCCTCTTCGCCGTAGCAGCAGTTCTCAAGCTGCATGCAGTGGACGCGGTACTTTTCCGCCGTCTCCACGAGCTCGTAGCACTCTTCAAGATACATCGCGGCGGGCACTTCGATGAAAACGTGCTTGCCGGCCTTCATCGCCTCGACGGCGACGGGGACGTGGGCGTTCCACGACGTGCAGTTGTAGACGGCGTCCACATCTTTGCAACCGCAAAGCCGGCGGTATTCGACGTCGGAACCGCTGTACACATGCGGCTTTCTTCCGGTCTTTCCGAAGACGATCCCGGCCGCCTTGTCCGCGTATTCGCCGCGGATGTCGCAGACGGCGGTTATTTCCACGCCCGGCACCTGCAGAAGGCGGTTGACCGCACCGGTTCCGCGAGCGCCGACGCCGACTACGCCGACGCGGATGCCGTTTTTCATCGGCGGCGTGCGGAAATTCCGCATCGGGGCGGCGTCCGCCCCGGTGCAGGTCCCTTTTCCGCATGCGCAACCGGCGATCACGCCGGCTCCGGCCGACATCGCCACGCCCTTGAGAAACTCGCGTCTGTCCGTCTTCATTGAAAAACCGCTCCTTGTTTTACTTCGTCAGCAGCGCCGCGCTCGACTTGTCGAGGAACATCCCGCAATCGGGGTGGAGCTGGAGGAACGAACTCGGAAGCATATTGGTGACGGGGCCTTCGAGCGCGCCCTTGACGGCCTCGGCCTTGCGGGTGTCGGGGCAGGTGCAGACGATGGATTTCGACCGGAGAATCTGCTTCATCGACATTGAAAAGGCGTGCGTGGGCACCTCGTCGCGGGAGGCGAACCAGCCCTCGCCGACCTGCTGGTCGCGGCACTTGTCGTCCAGCGGCACAACCTTGTATGCGCGCTCGCAGTCGATATCGGCCGGCGGGTCGTTGAACGCCAGATGTCCGTTCTCGCCGATGCCGACGCAGGCGACGTCGATCGGCGCTACGCGCAGCAGCTCCTCGAGCCGCGCGATTTCGGCGTCCGGATCGGCCGCCTCGCCGTTCACCTCGTTGAACGCCTTCATGGGCCGGGGAGTCTTGGCGACGAAACGCTCGCGCATGTAGCCGCGGAAAGACGCCTTGTGGGTGGCCGCGATGCCGACGTATTCGTCGAGATGAAAACCGGTAACCTTCGTCCAGTCGATATCCGGCTCTTTCACGAAAGCTTCGAGAAATTCAAACTGGCTCGCGCCTGTCGCGACAATGATCCGCGCCTCGCCGCGGAGCCTGATCGCTTCGCGGACTTTGTCGCCCGCCATCTTCGCCGCATGGGCCGCCATATCCTGCTTATCGTTTCCGATATACACCTTCATTTCAATTTCCTTTATCTGTTGACATATACAGTCTACCCTATTCAGATTGGACAATGCAATTGTAAAATTACGATTTATTTTGTATAATTGCGACATGGTTCAAGCGGCAAGAAAAAACGTACTGCTTTTGATGGAATGGTACGACCATCCCTTCCGGGAAGGGATAGGCCGCTTCGCCGCGGAACACAAATGGATTCTCAACGTGAACGACGGCTACACGCTGCCGGACGGCTGGCGCGGCGACGGAATCATCACCTATTTCGACTCCAGAAAAGACATAATCGACTACGTGACGAACACCTCCGTCCCCGTCGTCAACTTGAGCGGCTTCCGCCCCGACATCCCCATTCCCAGCGTCACAGGCGACAATATCGGCATCGGAGAAATGGCCGCGGATTTCCTGCTGCAGAAAGGTTTTACGCGGGCGGCGTATTTTTCAACCGGGTTCCACCGGCTCCAGAAGCTGCGGCTTCACGGCTTCGCCAACCGCTGGCGCCGGGAAACCGGCAACAAAATAATGCCCATCGTGCCGAAGCTCGACCGGCTCTGCGCCCCGGCGGACGACTGGACCGCTCTCGGCGCCTACATAAGGGAAAAGCTTGCAGCCATCCCCAAGCCGATCGCCGTATTCGCGTACTGCGATTACGATGCCGCCAAAATCGAAACCGCCGCGCTTGAGGCGGGGCTGCGCGTGCCCGAAGACGTGGCGATACTCGGCGTGGACAACGATCCGCTCGTCTGCGAAAACGATATCGTTCCCATTTCTTCGGTCTGCCACGACCGCACACGCATCGGATACGAAGGCGCGGCGCTGCTTGAAAAACTGATGACCGGCAAAGCCGTCCGTTCGCGCAATATAAGAATCATGCCGACGCACATCGAGGAAAGAGCCTCGACGCGCGGGGTATATTCGGACGATCCGCTCGCACAACGCGTGATCGCCTACTTCAACGCCCATATGGCGGAGCATACCGGCGTTCCGGAAATGTGCGACGCCCTCGGCATCAACCGCCGCCGCATCGAACGGCATTTCGCCGATCGTGTCGGGCATCCGATAACCTACTATCTCCGGCGGCTGCGGATTTCACGGGCGTATCAACTTATTAAAGAAACGGACAAACGTCTCGGCGACATCGCCGGGGAATGCGGTTTCGCGAACGCGCAGCACTTCAGCAACGCCTTCCGCGCCGCCTACGGTCTGCCTCCGTCTAAACTCCGCTCCAGAGCAGTTTCTTCACATCCTGGACACGGTTTTTCGCGCAGACAAGCGTGGCGTCTTTTGTATGGACGACAATAACATCCTTAACCCCGATCAGAGCGGTGACATGATCATCGGTTCCTACTACGATGGAATCGGACACCTCATGAAGCTTGGTTCCGCCTATACATACGTTATTGCCGGAATCTTTCGGGAAATGGTTTTCAAGCGCGACCCAAGAACCGACGTCATCTCACATGAACTCGCTTTTTAATCAATTGTCAAAGTTGCACACATCTATCGCGATAGGTTTCATTCGTCTGAAATTATAGCATAAATACCGTTGACGCCCATCTGACTTTTCAATTTACAGGGCCCGGAACAAATTGAGAAAGTCGGTCCTACTTTCTCAAGAACATTCATCTTACCGCTGTAAAATGCGGCAGACGCTGGAGCGGCGTTTCCACGGTTATGGACGCCGGGCCGTCGAAAGTCTTACCGTCATCGCCGAGCCACCGACCGGGCGGCAGAACGACCTTGCGCGAAAGAGCGCCCTTCGCAAGAACGGGCGCAACCACAAGATCCTCGCCCATCATGAACTGGTCAATAACTCCGGCATAGCCCTGTCCGGGATAGTTATATTCAAGACTGCGGAGAATCGGCTCGCCGTCTTCTCCGGCCTTTTTGGCGAGCGCGGCGAATTTAGCCGCGAACTTCTGGCGAAGCGCCACGATATCCGAGAAGATCGCCTGATGCTTCGCGTCCAGCACGCGCCAGGGCGATGCGGATATCTGCATCATCGGACAAAGCGCATGGACTTGCGCCGAGCGGATGAAAAGCTCGGGATCGAACGGTGAGCCCGGAATAAACGCGATCCAATCGCCGCCGCCAACCATATCGGGGCAGATGAACGGATGGCCGAGCAATCCCGCCGCAATCATATCGGCGACGATCCGGTCGAGAGCCGACCACTCATGCATCTTATCGTGCAGCCGCACAACGACGGGCTTAAGCTGGAATCGCCAGGTGTTGCGGATTTCTGAAAACGGATACTTTACCGCATACTCGCAATAGCCGTTATTCAATGAGCCGCTCGTCGCCTTGGGGTCGTTCGCACTGCGGTCGGAAAGATTGTATGCCCCGAGATCCGCTCCGTCAAGCTTGAAGCCGTCCACGCCGAAGTCGCGTACAAGTCCGTCAAGAGTTTCCGTAAACCACGCATTCGCGTTCGGATGCGAGAAGTCAAGAAACGCCGAATATCCGTTCCACCATCCGCAGGCCTTCGGACGCTCTTTGATCTCATATTCGCCTTCTCCCGGCGCACGCGGGGAGAGTTCATTGAGGAAACCGCCCTTCATCGGGTAGCCGTGCACATCAGCTGGATTGCGCCCCCAGGCAATACGCCTGAACGTGGGCAGATCCATACCCACATACGGACACATCCAAAGCATCACCTTGTACCCCATCGCGTGCAGTTCACCGATCATCGCCTTTGGATCGGGAAAGCGCGACGGCTCAAAGCGCCAGTCGCCGTACCCGGCCTGCCAGGTGTCGTCGATCATTAGCACTCCCGGAGGCACCCCGCGCGTGAGCATCGATTTGGCGTAAGCGAGAATATCCTTCTGATTCTGATTGTACGTAAGTTCAATCCAGGTATTCAATTGCGGCGCGGTAAAAAAGAGCGGATCCGGCGACTGTCCGGTCGGGGCGAAAAATCTGCGCATCGCATGGCGGTAAGCGCCGGCAAGCGTCTTTTCCGCCGCAGCTTCGACGATCACGGGGCTGTCGGCATCCATCGTGATCTTCCCGTCCTCAACGGTGATAAGCGACTGCGCCTCGGACCA
>JAFVZE010000314.1 GCA_017508315.1 Kiritimatiellia bacterium
GGTATCACTGTACAACAGTTGCTCATTCGAGTAACCGATTACGTCTGGAACATCCCCACCGGCGCGAAAACAACCACCGGCGCGAAGCGAGCGGCGCAAGTCACACCGGCAAGTCCCACACGTCCTCTCACCGAAACGCCGATGAGAGTGCAGACAATGCGTTCAAATCACATCTTACCGGTTGGTCGCGTACAGGGGACCGAAGTTCCTGCAGGCGCGGTAGTCGGCGCCGGTCGGATCGTCGCTCGCGCCGAAGAGCCCCCAGCAGTGAGGCTGGAACACCTGTTCTTCGGGGACGTTGTGCATCGCCACGGGAATGCGGAGCATCGACGCGAGAGTGATGAGATCCGCGCCGATATGTCCGTAGGCGATCGCGCCGTGGTTCGCCGCCCAGGCGTTCATGACGGAATAGACGTCCTTGAAGAAGCCCTTGCCCGTGAGACGAGGCGTGAACCAGGTGCAGGGCCATTCGGGATTCGTGCGCAGCATGAGCGTTTCCTGCTGTTTCGCGTCGAGCGTCGTCGACCAGCCTTCGGCGATCTGCAGCACCGGTCCCTGGCCCTTGACGAGCGCAAGGCGGATCATCGTCAGCGGCATTCCCTTCGGGGTGAGGAACGACGAGCTGAAGCCGCCGCCGCGGAAATATTCGACTCCGGCGGGCACCCACTTCGTCGCCTTGAGCGTGGCGTCGATGTCCTTTTCGGTGACGTCCCACCAGTTCTTGAAGACGCTCTTGCCCTTCTCCTTCATTTCACCGGCCGCGTCGAGACAGCAGCTGCCGGAGTTGATGAGATGGATGATGCCGGCCTTGGCGTCCTTCGGGAGCCCCTTGCCGGTAGCGCGCTTCACGGCCGAATCGGACCAGTAGGTGCGCACATCGGCGAACATCGAAGCCTTGTTGGTCAAGAGCCACTGGAAAAGCATGCAGACCCCGTTCAAGGCGTCGTTCTCGGTGGCGAGAATCTGCGGCATCTTTTTGCCGTTCCAGTCGAAAGAGCTGTTACACATCACCTCGGCGACATCGCCGTTCGGCCAGTGGTCTGTCCACTGGCGCTGCCCCTGGAAGCCGCCGGCGATCGCGTTGCGCCCGACCGCCTCTTCGCCGAAGCCCATCTCGGCGAGCTTGGGGTTGCCCGCCATCATGTCACGGATGATGATCGACATCTTGGCGATGAACTCCCAGTCGGAGTCCTTCTGCGCCCTGGTCTTCTGGATGGCTTTGGGATTGTAGTCCTTGCCTTCCTTCAGATTCTTGCGCATCCACTTGAGAGCCTTCTCGTACTCCTCCTTGTCGTAGATGCCTTCCTCCATGCGGCGCAGAATCTCGCACTCGTCCATGTTTTCCGTCGCAAGACCCAGATAGTCCTGCATGAAATCGACATCGACGAAGCTTCCGGCAATACCCATCGAAGACGTGCCGATCGAAAGATAGCTCTTGCCCTTCATCATCGCGACGGCGAGACCGGCCTTGGCGAAACGGAGAATCTTCTCGGCGACGTCGGCGGGGATCTTGGCGGATTCGTCGCGGTTCTGCACCTCGTGTCCGTAGATGCCGTAGGCGGGCATTCCGCGCTGGGCGTAGCCGGCGAGCATGCACGCGAGATACACCGCGCCCGGACGCTCCGTGCCGTTAAAGCCCCACACCGCCTTGGGAATCTGCGGATCAAGATCCATCGTCTCGGTGCCGTAGCACCAGCAGGGAGTCACCGAAAGCGAAACTCCGACATTGTTGTCGCGGAACTTGTTGGCGCACATCGCCGCCTCGAAGCGTCCGCCGATCGTGGTGTCGGCGATCACGCATTCAACGGGAGAGCCGTCGGGATAGGTGAGACTTTCGGAAATGAGTTTCGCCGCCGCCTTGGCCATGTCCATCGTCTGGACTTCCAGCGATTCGCGAACGCCGCGCCGGCGCCCGTCGATGATCGGGCGGATGCCCACCTTGGGAAAACCATTGTGAGACCAAACTGTCTGTGCCATTTTCAGATTCCTTTTTTGTGGATGCTCACAATTATACCAAATTTACCGCATTATCAGTCTTTCAATTTCATTCCTCAAATTCCTTCAGTCATTTTGGACGATATCCGCAACGTACGAAAGGAAAATGTCGGTATGGCGGGCGAACTCTCCGTAAACGCGGCAGACTTCCGCCCAACGAGTTCCAAAGGGAACCACCTTCTGCTTCTTGCGAAGACCGTTGTAGTTGTAGGTGCAAACGCCGTTCGCGCCGGCGAAAGGATACCGCAATGGACGCAAGACTCAGCGCATTTTGATGAACAACCGGCCGCGACGGGTGTACTCGGCGGCAATAGTCACCGTCCCGTCGGCGTTTTCGCATCTGACGATATCGCATAAGAAATTCCTGATTCTCGGAACTTTAAATCCGAGCGTCGGCGCAACATCGGCGGCGACCGTGCAGATCGCGCACGTAAACCGATCAAGCTGTTCTACCGCTTCAATGTTTTCAAACTGTACGCGGATTGCGCCGTCGTCCTCCTCACAGACGAAGGGAACGTTCCATCTGGTGTTTACGATGCCGTATGCGGCCATATCGGAAGAAGCCGGCGCGGCATCAAGACGAAGACGAGTACCCTTATTGAATTTCACCATAACGCCGTTGAGCGCATTTGCAGAAATGACCTTAAGCGAACCTGCGGCGAGAGTCAGCACATTCGTACCCTCCTGCGGCATCGTTTCCGCCAAGCCGTCGATAAAACGCGCCTCGCCGCCGAGAACAAGCGCTCCGGCTCCATTTTTGAGAAGTTCGCCGCCGTAAGTGACCGGAATATCGAGCGTCAGCGAAAGATTCTCCGGCAC
>JAFVZE010000315.1 GCA_017508315.1 Kiritimatiellia bacterium
CTTTTTAGCGTGCCGATGGTGGCGGCATCGTATGCAGTCGCCGCAACGACTGTGACCAATGATGTAATCTTCACAAATCCTGCGCGGTCGATTCACTGGAAGACAGGAAGAAGTGACGAAATGAGAACACTTTGCGGAACAATTATTGCGGCGGCGCCATGGCGCTCGCACCGTTCGGCGGTTATCGTTCCGCCGGCGGACATGAAATATCCGGGCACCATCTCCGTCGGACGCAACGGCCCCGAACCGATGATCGTCACCATCGCCGGCACGGCGGAGAAGCCTATTCCTTATGGAGTTGGCGGCATTACGCTCAGGCTCAATTATTCGGACAGCGGTTTCGGCTGGGGCTACCGGACGGAGATGGATTTTTCGAAAGGCGGCAGGCAGGAGGCGAAACTTACTGTGTTCAACTCCCATGTGCTCAACAATGTCTACGCCTACTACAGCGCGCCGGAGGGTGTCAAGCTCGAACCTCCCCGGTTCGAGTTTTTCCGTCCCGGCGGCGACGCCATTCTGGACGGCGTGCCGGTCATGGCGCCGAAGAAGTTTGACAAGGCGTCGTTTCTCGTGCGCGACGTCAAGGCTGAAAGCGGCTATTCAAGGCTTGCCGACGGTGTGACGGCGAAGGGGCTGCGGTTCGCGCAAACCGGCGAAAACCGCTCCGGGGCGCGGTTTTTCAGCGCCCGCATCGAGGATGTAACCGGGCGGGACCGGGCGGTCACGCTTCTTTACGCCGTGCCGCTGCCCGCGAAAGGCAAAATCACGTGGTGGGACGATCCGCGCCGGTCGCGCGAAGCGGATTCGTCCAAGCTCATCGAGTTGGACAACACCTGGGGCGAGAAGTGCGGACGCGGGCCGCATTCGCGCTGGCCGATCGGCGCGGTCACGGTGGACGGGCGCGGAATCGCCATCGGCATCGATCCGATGAAGCCGGCGTATTACCGCATCGCGCTCAATCCGAAGCTGCGTATTCTTTACATCGCCTACGATCTCGGACTCGCTTCACCGGAGCGTAACTATGCCGATGTGTCGCTTTGCGTTTTCGGCTTCAAGGCCGAAGAGGGGTTCCGCGGCGCGTTCGAGAAATACCGCAAACTGTACCCCGAATCTTTCGTCGACCGCGTCAAGCGGCACGGCAGCTGGGTGCCGTTCAAGGCGCTGAGCAAGATTCCCGGCGGCAACGTGGATGACTTCCACTTCCGTTTCAACGAATACATGTGGGATACCGATTTCGACGACGAGCACCAGATACTTTCGCTACGCTACAAGGAGCCTTGCACCTGGTGGATGAAACTCAAGAACAAGTCGGGCGGTCTTCCCTCGTATGCCGAATGTCTCGCTTGCGCGCAGGAAGAACTGAAGCGCGGACTGTCGGACGCGCGGGCATGGGCGACGAGCGTGTTCAAAGACCGCTTCGGACGTCCCGCGGGAATGATACTCGATAAGCCCTGGTGCTTCGGAATCGCCTGGAGCATGAACGCCGCGCCGGGCATCGAAGGTGAAATGACTGAGTACAAGCTCAAGCAGAGCGAAGAGGATTTCCAGAAAAACTACGGCGTCAATGAATGTCCGAAAGGCCTCGACGGTGAATATGTCGATTCGGTGGAGCTCGCCTGCACGGTGGCCGCCGACTACGACCGCAGCCACTTCGCCGCGATGAAAGCGCCGCTTACGTTTTCGCTCGATGAATACCGTCCGGTGGTTTTCAAGGGGTTGAGCGTCTGGGATTACTGTCAGGATCTCTCGCGGCGGCTCAGGGAGCGCAACCGCGTCATTTTCGCGAACGCGACGCCCAACCACTGGAGCTATCTGACGCCGCTCATGGACGCGGTGGGCATCGAGATCGGCTGGAACGACGGCGGCGGCTGGAAGCCCGATCCGCCGGAGCAGCTTCTGCTCTGGCGCGCGATCGCCGGGGACAAATCGTATTCTTTCCTGATGACGAACAATTCGAGGTTCACCCGCGAAATGACCGAGGCGTTCATGAAAGTGTCGCTCGCCTACGGGCTTTTCCCCGGTTTCCAGTGCAATTACTTTTTCGACGGCGGCGACCGCCACAACCGCGATCGCGATCTGTGGAAAAAGTATATGCCGCTCATCCGCAGGCTTTCCGAGTCCGGCTGGCGGCCGGTGAACCGGCTGGCGGCGTGCGAGGGCGACGGCGTGGTCATAGAGCAGTTCGGCGATAAATATCTTACGCTGTACAATCACGGCAAAAAGATGGCGGACGTGAAGCTTTCGTTCAAGGTTCCGGTCGCGTCGGTGAAGGAGCTCGTCAAGGGCGGCGAGGTCGCGACGGTGGACGGCAAGGCGGAATTCAAGCTTGAGTCCGACGATGTGATGCTTCTGGAATTGCAAGTAAAGTAACATCCAAATAGGTAAAGGAGATGTCCGTATGAAACTCCAGTTGTCTTTGTTTGCGGCGAGTATGGTCGCAGCGGTGCTGGCATATGAATCGCCGGGGGCGCTCAGTAAGAGTTTTACGGCGTTTCTGCGGCCGGACGAAAGCTCGTTCTGGCGGACAGCGCACGGCAGCTCTGTTACGGTGCCGGTCGATTTTCCTTCCGGAGCGCAGACGGCTGCGCTTACGGTCATAGGTGTCGGCAGCGGTTACTCCAAAGTTTACGATGGCATCAGCGGTGAATCCTTCGAATTTGAACTCCCCGAGGCGGTCGATTCTCAAAGCGAGGACGTTTATGAGCTTACGCTCACCTTTGATGATGAGACGGAAACGGTCAGAACGGCGAAAATAGCGCTCGTCAAAGGCTTGATGCCTGACGCATCCGGCAAGACCCGCTGCTTAGTGCCTGAACATTCCCGCAAATGGAACCGGGTGGAAGGAGGCAGGGCGGTTGTGCCTGTTCCCTACGGCGCAACGTCGCTTACGGTAAACGGCGCGGAGCATCCCGGTTTGGACGGGAAGCAGGGATGGTGCGTCCTTAAGAATCTCAAGTCCGCAGAGGCGGCAGAGGCGGTGCTGAGCGTCGGCGGCGAAACGTATGCCGCTTCGCTTATGTCGGCAGGCGGGCTTCTCTTTTTGGTGCGCTGATTTTAAGGAGGAAAAACAGTGAAAAAGATTTTTCTTGCAGCGACTTTCATTCTGTGCGCCGGAGTTGCGGTTAATGCGGCGGAGATTTCAAAAGTGATTGTCCGTCAGCAGTGGCCGTGGTCGGCTGATGTCAAGGTGGAATATGTCGTCAAGGGTATTGAAAAACCCGTTGATATTTCAGTTGCTGCATTCGATGGCGAAAATGAACTTTCGCTTCCGCGCGACGCCGTTTCCGGAGATGTTTATGGTATTGAACAGAGCGGAGTCGGGACGATTGTCATCGATCCGGTTAAGGTTTTCGGAAGCGCCGCGAAAGTTTCGCTGGAGAATTTCACGGTAAGACTTTCCGTTTCTCATTCCAAGTGTGACCCGAATGAGGTTTTGTACAAGATTTTCGATTTGGACGACGGCTCTTGTACCGATGTGACACGGCGCTCGCTTCTTAACGGCGAGTGGGGGGATA
>JAFVZE010000316.1 GCA_017508315.1 Kiritimatiellia bacterium
AACATATACAGAAGGGTCCGACCCTTTTTGCCACCGGAAATCCGCGGCGTATCCGACGCAGATTTAGCGAGCACCAGCGCCGAATCGCCCCCTGCTCGAAGGCCTTGCGTGCATCAATTCAAAAAAGTGGGATAAGGGTGCAGGGGAAGTTGGGTCGTCCCCGCGATTTCAGAATGCGGTATAAGCGCTTTGCCGGTATTTCACGGCGCAAGAAGAATGTCGCAGGTGAATTCCCGGCCCTTGAAACGCCAAAGGCCGTTTTCCTCCTTCGCAAGTCCGTACGCCGGCTTGAGTCCTTCGCCGACTCCTTCCAGATTGAAAGTGCACTCGTTGTCGCGGGTAAGTCCGATGGCCAGAACGCACTTGCGCCCTTTACCGTCGGAAAGCGCCACCAGCCGCGTACGGCCCTTCACGTCCGCGTGCGGAAGTTCGACTATCGGCTCGCCGCTCATGATAAACGGCTCCAGACTCTTCAAGTGCCGGATGACCGACCTGATTCTCCGCCAGCGCAGCAGCGGCAGATGTCTCACCGCCGTCTTGCCGATATCGAAATACGAATAGAAGATAAAACCCTTGATACCGTGGCTGGCGTAGGTGAGCGCCACCGACAGCATCTCGTTCTCCGTCGCCTCGCGGCCGGCCTTGCGGTACGCCTTTGCCGATTCCATCGAACCGCGGCGGCTGTTCGCCCAGTTGTAGCACTGCGGAGCGTGCCACCCGAGCGCAGTGGTGTCGGCAAGTTTCCGGCAATAGGAATCCATCTCCGCCAGACAAGAGCCGGGCCGGTTGTCGATCGGATATTTGTCGCCGCCGGCCACATCGGCGGTACTCAGAAACGCCGCCGGGGAATGGATGTTGCAGGTGTTCACCACCGCGCCGGGAAAGCCCTTGTTCAGTATTCTGCGCACAATCTCCAGCGACGGCACGGCGTCCTCGTTTCGCTCGTCCATCGTATAGAAGCCGATGATCGCCGGATACTTCTTCAATCTGGCGATCTTCGCCGGCGCCCGCTCGTCAAAGCCCTCGAACTCCTTGTCGTTGGACGGCTTGAAATCGTCGTTCAGGACCCTGATGCCGTTGCGGAGGCACGCGTCGTAGTACCAGTCCTGACGCTCGCCCTTAAGCGTATAAGTCCCGTAATCCATGATCAGATTGACTCCGGCTTCGCGCAGAATCGCCAGATGCTCCTCGACCTCCTCGCAGGTGTAACGCTCGGAATACGAGAAATCGGCGTAGAACCCCACCGGCATGAACGGCTTACCGTCCACGAGCGGGATTCCGTTCTCCTGCACGAAAATCTCGCCTTTTTTCGGACGGTACGTCGGAGCCGCGGTCAGGCGGATCTTTTTCGAACCGTAGCGCGCGCGGCCTTTGAGATCGCAGAGCGTCGTCACCAGATCGACTTCTCCGGAATATGCGAACTTACCGAACCTGGCCGTCATAGCTCCGCCGGGAAGCGCCCGCACGACGTCACGGGCGATCTCCCGGCCGTCGGGAGCGACAAGCCTGTGTTCGTAGGCCGCATCCGCGCCCGCGGGCAGATAAGGCCCGACAAAAGCGGAATGGCTGCGCAGATTGCCGTTGTCG
>JAFVZE010000317.1 GCA_017508315.1 Kiritimatiellia bacterium
AGTTCGCCAAGCGCAAGGCGGATCGGAATTATTACCTGCTGGTGCGCGAAGGCGGCCCCGGACGCATTAGGTTTCATAAGGTTAAAATTGAAAAACTGGAAAACTGACGCACGATGGGATATACTTATCCGCGATGAAGGTTTATTTTCTCAGACACGGGCGTACAGAATGGAACGCCAAACACAGGATACAGGGATCCAATGTCGAAATCGATCTTGATGACGAGGGCGTAAAGCAGGCTGAGGCGGTGGCGGAGGGCTTCCGTCGCGCCGGACTGAAGTTCGACCGCGTCTACTCCAGTCCGTACCGGCGCGCTTTGCATACGGCGGAGATTGTGTGCGCCGGAACGGGCGGGACGCCGATTACGGACGAGAGAATTCGTGAGATAGGCTTCGGAGAGTATGAAGGTACGCCGTTTTTCGAAGCCGGGTTTATCGATGACAACATCCGCGCCGCGTTTGAAGATCCGGAAAAATACGTTCCGCGCGGAGGCGAGACGTATCCGCAGGTGCTTGCGCGTGTGCGGAATTTTCTCGATTTCGAGCTGAAACCGCTGGAAGACAAATGCGAAAAAGTTCTGGTGACGGCGCATGGCGGAGTTCTGCACGCGGTGGTTACGCTGGTTCTTGGACTTGATGTTTCGCGCTTTTGGGAAGGTCGTCAGCAAAACTGCTGCGTGCATGAAATCGGTCTTGAGAACGGCTCTTTCACGCTGCTGGAACGAAATGCGGACTATAGATAGTTTGACAGGGATGAAAGTGTGATAATGCTATAAAAAGTTAGGGGGGGGGGTAATTTATTGCAAATATCTCAAGGTTTGGGCTTGACGGCAATCTCTCGTTTATGATATCTTACAAGGCAACTGAAAGAAAGGTTGCTGTCCGCTCTATTGGATAGCGGTGGAAAAAATAGAGTATACTATGAAACATATATTTTATTCGGTTGTCTTTATGTTGGCGGCATTGATCGCCGGTAACGCGTCCGCTTCGCGCAATCATTTCAAGAAGAGTATTCCCGATTCGCAGTTCCGTTGGTACGACGGCAAGGATCTGCAGCTTAAGGGCAAGGGTTTTGTCGGTGAGCCGCTTTACGGGCGTGTTCCGGCGGATCTTGTGGCGAGCGCCGCCGATCTTGCGCCTTTCGCGGTTTCCACCAAACAATCTTCCGGGCTAAATCTGCGCTTCAACACCAATTCGTGGCTGCTGCGCATCCGTTGGACCTTGCCTAAAAAACCTCCCTACGGCTGGCTTAACGTATCCGGCTCGCTGGCGGCGGGGATAGATGTCTATGCCTGGATATCCGGCAGCTCCTGGCGTTATTGGGCGAGCGGATTGGCGGAAGAGCGCACCAATACCCTTGATGTTCCGTGGATTCCGAACCGTCCCTGTACCATCTATCTCCCGGCGCTCGGCGCCCTCGAGTCGATTCAGATCGGCGTCAATACGAGCGCGACCATCTTCGCGGCGCGGCCTTATGCGCACCCGAAACCGGTGGTCGTCTACGGAGCTTCGATGGTGCACGGCTTCTGCTCGTCGCGGCCCGGAAACATCTGGACGTCGGTGCTCTCGCGTATGCTTGATGTCGAAGTCGTGAACCACGGCTATTCCGG
>JAFVZE010000318.1 GCA_017508315.1 Kiritimatiellia bacterium
CATTCCCGGCTCGGAGGAAAGTACGCCTTCGATTACCGTCTCACCAGCGCCACAGTCGGATACGAGTCCCACTCCCGCATTCAGCACAACGCGCGTCCGCGTCTCCTTGACAAGCTCGTCCCCTTCGCGGTATACGCCTTTGGCGGCATGAATGACATCGCCCGACACTGCAAGCTTCGCTACCACCGAAAGCGTGCGTTTGGGGCAGTCGGGATGGTAGCCACGATTATCGTCGCTACCTTTTAGGGGATCTGGATTTACATACAAATGGGTTATCGGATAGCAGTAGAGCGGAGTAAACGATTCTTTTCCGAAAAGTTCACTCGGCGCGGCATAGGTCCAGCTCTCTCCAACACCGTTTTTGCCGAACTCAACCGTGACGCCGTCAAGCATAAAGCCGGTGCAGAGTTTTTCGCTGTCAAAATTTCTGGTGAGGACAACTTTTGTTGTGCCGTCGTCAAGATCTTCCGCTTCCATCGTCAGCCCCTCGGCATCCGAATCCGCCCAACTGTATTCGCCAGGTCCGATATCTACCGCCGACCCGGCGACTCTCGCCCGTCCGGCGAAATCTTTACCTGCAAAGGAGTGCCAAAGAGCCGGCCAGCTGTTGGTGAAAGCGGAATAATACTCATTATTGCCAGCGTCGATCAGCGACGATCCAGCAACCGGGCGACAGTTCTCCGGATCGTACATGGTGGCAAGACCGGCAATTCCGTCTATGCTCTCCCCATCGGCATTCGTGCTGTTGTCATTTTCGGTTCGTATCTTATCCGACAACCGACAGTTGTAGAAATCCGTAAACCATCCTCTATTGCCGATGACGATGCTGTTGAATACCTTTTCTCGACTGGAGGCTTTGGAACCTTGCACAACCGTACCGTTGAAAAGGCAATTGCAGGCCGTAATTGAACTGTACGGAGACAACCTGCAGTCATATATGCAATCCAGCATTTTCGTACGGTCATATACACCGTAATCACCTTCGGTTTCACGAACAAGGCATCTGAGCAACGTATTGTTTCCTGTCGCCGCGCTTCCGCGATACCCGGCCCGGTTTCCGGTAATTACGCAATCGGCGATCAGACCTATGTCGCCGTCAATGCCGGCTCCGCAGTTTTTCTGATCGCTTTGTGTTCCTTCAGTTCGCCCGGCGGTAATGGTAAAGCCTTGAATAACCGCATGGCGTTTAAGATATACGGCGCGCATGGCGCCAGGTCCGATATCGTTTTCACCGGAACCCGACGCTCCTTTGACCGTTGTTTTATCAGCTCCGGCACCGATAAGCATTACACCGCTTACAACCGCCACCCGGTTGGAAGCGCCGTTGGAAAGAAGAACTCCGCCCCGGTCGTAAACGCCGGCCGCCGCCGAAACGGTATCGCCCGAGGTCAGGGAGGGGATGTTCATCGCTCCCTGAAGAGTCAGCTTGGGACCCGTCTTCGACTCTCCGCCCGCCCACGTCGCGGACGTCCCGTCGTAATCGTCGCTTGCAAGCGACGG
>JAFVZE010000042.1 GCA_017508315.1 Kiritimatiellia bacterium
AGCAGCAGAAGATCGGGTTTTTGCGCAAGCGCCTGATCAAGCAGTGTCTCGGGCGGCGTGCCGAGATACGCCTGCATCTCGGGGCTGACCGCCGCGATTCTTCTGCGAACCTGCGAAAGTTCGCTTCCGTTTGCCCGCGGAACGCCGAAAATGCGGATGTCATACGCGTAGGCAAGGGGGCTGTCGCCGGTTATGAAGGCGAGAAGCGTCGTTTTTCCGCTGCCGTTCGGTCCGCAGAGAAGCCAGCGCTCGCCCGCCCGGACGGTCCATGATAGATTCTTGAAAAGCGTCCTCCGGCCGAAACGAAGCGTGATGTCGCTCATTTCCACGACGGCCGCGCCCGGTTTTGAAATTTTTCCCGCCGTATGATGAACCGTTTCGTTTCTGAAGGAGCATCTCAGGTCGCCCGTCTCCACGTCGCCGATGACGGTAATGTCCCATCCTTGGGCATTCAGCGATTCGACGGCTTTGCGGAACATTTGCCGGTGGGAAGCGTCAAGTCCGGCCGTCGGCGAGACGAGCGCAAGGCGGTGCCGATTCTTCAAAAGTGTCCTCGCGAAGAGGACGCGCCGCATTTCTCCGTTGGAAAGGCTCAGGAATCTTCTGTTCATAAGTTCCCCAAGGCCGAGAATGCCGGTAAGCGCGCCGAGTTTTTCGCGGTGCATCCTGCGCTCCGCCCGGCGGTTTACTCCGACTTCAAAAGGATGGATGTCAAAAACGGCATTGAATGAAAGCATGTCGCGCACTCGCTTTCCTTCGTCTCCGTAGTAGCGACCCTGCATCCAGTTGCCGTCGCAGACATCGGATTGCTCGCGTTGCAGATCGATTAATTCAGGTGTATCTGGTTTTCCGTGTCGCATTGCGGAGATTATAACAAATTTCAGCCATACAACGGCGCGTATGAAAGCAACGAAACGGGAATGACAGAAAAAACTCCGTTAATGGGCTTCCAGAAATCATGACAATTGAAACGTTTCCCCCTAATATGGTATAATGCCGATCACATATCGGGGTGCTGCCGGACGATGGTGTCCGGGTGCTGAGAGAATACCCGTCAACCTGATCAGGATAATACCTGCGGAGGAAAGACATGCGGATTATGCCATGCTGCCTGACGATTGCAGGCAGCGATTCCGGCGGAAATGCCGGTGTACAGGCCGATTTGAGGGCTTTTCATTTTTATCGCGTCCACGGATGCACGGTTTTTGCCGCGCTTACCGCGCAAAATCCCGACGGAGTGTACGCTATCCGTTCGGTGCCGGCGGATTTTGTCGCCGCCCAGCTTGACGCGGTGCTTGGCGGCTACGCCGTCGCCGCGCTCAAAACCGGCATGCTTTCCGATCCTGCCGCGATCGAGGTTGTCGCAGACCGCATAGGGCGGCATCCGGAAATCGCAAAAGTGGTGGATCCGGTCATGGTGGCCACGAGCGGCGCGCGTCTGTCCGGAGATTCCGCACTTGAAGTTTTGACGGGAAAACTTCTTCCGCTGGCCACTATTGTCACTCCGAACATTCCCGAGGCGGAAACGCTTTCCGGAGCCCGTATCTCAAACCGCCGTGATGTGTACGAAGCCGCGAGACGCATATTCGGACGCTTCGGCTGCGCCGTGCTGGTAAAAGGCGGACACGCCGACGGCGCAGAAGCCGCCGAGGATGTGTATTTCGACGGAAGCGGATTTCGGATTTTTTCGTCGCCCTGGATAAAAAACGCGCTTTCGACCCACGGCACCGGGTGTTCGTTCGCGGCCGCGCTGGCGGCGGAACTCGCTCTGGGATCGGACATGTGCTCCGCCGTCGAAGGCGCGAAGCGTTATGTACATGCGGCGATTGCCGGCGCCTACCGCGTCGGGGAGAATTTCGGAGTTCTCGGATGGGGCTCCGGCAACGAAACAGAAAAGGAATGAAAATCATGGAAGAGACAATTTCCGGGGCGATAGTCCGGAGTTACTTTAAAAAACTCGAAAACAATCTTTCGGTCGACGTCGCGATCGTCGGCGCGGGGCCGTCGGGGCTGGTCGCGGCGCGCGATCTTGCGCTCGCGGGACTGAAAGTGGCCGTATTCGAGTCGAAGCTCGCGCCGGGTGGCGGAACCTGGGGCGGCGGAATGCTGATGAACGAGGTCGTCGTCCAGAACGACGGCGCGGAGATCCTTCATGAGTTCGGCATCGCCACGGTCCCTTTCAACGGTGAATACCACACTGTCGATTCCGTCGAGATGGCCTCCGGTCTCATTTTCGGCGCCCGCAGGGCGGGGGCGGTCATCTTCAACGCCGTCAAGGTCGAGGACATCGTGATTCACGACGGCGTCGTCTGCGGAGTCGTCATCAACTCCAATCCCGTCGTCCACATGGGCATGCATGTCGATCCGATCGTGGTAATGACGCGCGCGATCATCGACGGCACGGGCCATCCGAGCGAGATCGTCGCCAAGGCGGTCAACAAAGCCGGAGTGAAAATCGATTCTCCCACCGGCGGGATCCTCGGCGAAAAGCCGATGTGGATGGAAGACGGCGAGCGCACGACCGTCGAAAACACAAAGCGGCTGTATCCGGGTCTTTATGCGTCGGGAATGGCCGCGAACAACGTTCAGGGCGGGTTCCGCATGGGGCCGATATTCGGCGGGATGTTCAAGAGCGGACGGAAAGTCGCCCGCCTCATCATCGAGGATTTGGGCAGATGACAGACTTCGGTCTTTATCTCGTGATGACGGATCCGCTCGTCGGATACGAAAAACTCGCTGAAACCGCCGTCGGGTGCGGCGTGCGCGTAATTCAGCTCAGGATGAAACACGCCCGGCGCGGCGACGTGCTGAACGTCGCGCGCGCCGTGCGGCGCGTCACGGAGGCGGGCGATACGCTTTTCATCGTCAACGACGATCCCGAAATCGCCTGCGAAGCGCGCGCCGACGGCGTTCATGTGGGGCAGGACGACATGCCGCCGTCGGAAATCCGCCGCCGGTATCCCGAGCTGAAATATGTCGGATTGTCGACCCATTCTCCGGCGCAGGTCGTTGCCGCCAACGGCGAACCGGTCGACTACATCGGGGTCGGACCGGTGTACGCCACGCCCACCAAGGACATCCCCGATCCGGTGCTGGGACTTGAAACGATGTCGGAAATGATCGCTCTTTCCGCGCATCCGGCGGTTGCCATCGGCGGGATCGACATCTTCAGATTGCCGGAGGTCAAGAAAGCGGGGGCGAAAAATTTCGCGCTCGTAAGGGCGGTGTGTGCAAGCGCGGACCCGCGAAAAGCGATAAAAGAGCTGAACGGTGTTTTCAACGCCTGAAAATCCCGCCGATGTTCACGGTGTGTAATCAAAGCCCCGATTGTGGTATAATATCGCAATCAATTTGAAGGAGAAAACACCATGATTCTGCTTATCGGTGGCGATGCGTATTCGCCGTTCCGTCTTGACGCGCTCAAGGATGCGATTGCCAAGCTCGACCCCGGAGCCGGGGCGGTCAAAATCGACGCCAGGTGGGTTTATGCCGTTGAAGAGGCATCCGGCGGGGCTGACGCCGGAGAGCTGGAGCGCGCCTCCACCCTGCTCAACGCCGAAGGCCTGTGCGACGGCGCCGATTTCTACGTGACCCCGCGCAAGGGCACGATTTCCCCGTGGAGCTCGAAAGCGACCGATATTTTCCGCAACTGCGGTCTTAAGTCCATCAAGCGTGTCGAGCGCGGAATCCGCTTCCGCGTGTCCCCGGCGCTCGGCGAGAAATGCTTCGCCGCGCTCTACGACAAGATGACCGAGGGCGTGTACACCGATCTCAGCGATCTTTTCGACGTTGACGAGCCGCGTCCCGGCCGCACTTACGACGTTCTCGCCAAGGGCGTCGACGCCATCCGCGAAGCCAACGAGGAGATCGGGCTCGCCATTTCCGAGGAGGAAATGGAGTATCTCGCCAAGAGCTTCAGGAAGGCCGGGCGCAACCCGACCGACACGGAGCTGGTGATGTTCGGTCAGGTTAACTCCGAGCACTGCCGCCACAAGATTTTCGGCGCCGAATTCATCATCGACGGCAAAAAGAAAAAAGAATCCCTCTTCGGGATGATCAAGAACACCCACCAGAAGCGTCCGCAGGATACACTCTCGGCGTACAAGGACAATTCGTCGGTGGTGGCCGGCTTCAAGACCGATGTTTTCGCGATCGATCCCAAGACCAACACCTACAGCTTCAAGAAGGACGATCTCGATCAGCTCATGAAGGTCGAGACCCACAACCATCCGACGGCCATTTCGCCGTATCCCGGCGCCGCGACCGGCGTGGGCGGCGAGATCCGCGACGAATCGGCGACCGGCTCGGGCTCGCGCACCGTCGCCGGCATCTGCGGCTTCATGGTCTCCGATTTGCGCATCCCCGGATATCCTCAGCCCTGGGAGCGCATCTACGCCGACTTCCCGACACGTCTGGCGACGCCGCTGCAGATCATGACCGAGGGCCCCATCGGCGGCGCGGCGTTCGGCAACGAATTCGGCCGTCCGCAGCTCTGCGGTTTCTTCCGTACGTACGAAGGGGAAGTGGCCGGTGAACTCAGGGGCTACCACAAGCCGATCATGCTCGCCGGCGGCATGGGCGTCATCCGCCGCAGCCAGGTAGAAAAGAAGCCGGTCAAGGTCGGCTCGCTCATCGTGCAGATCGGAGGACCCGCGATGCGCATCGGGCTTGGCGGCGGCGCGGCGTCTTCGATGATGACGGGCACCAACTCCGAAGCGCTCGACTTCAATTCCGTCCAGCGCGGCAACGCGGAAATGCAGCGCCGCGCCCAGGGCGTCATCGACGCGTGCAGCTGTCTCGGCAAGGCGAATCCGATTCTTTCCATCCACGACATCGGCGCGGGCGGCCTTTCCAACGGCTGCCCCGAACTCGTCGAAGCGACGGGAGGAAAGTTCCAGCTCCGCGAGATCCACAACGAAGAGCGCAGCATGAACCCGATGGAAATCTGGTGCTGCGAGGCGCAGGAACGCTACGTGCTGGCGCTCAAGCCCGAGGCGCGCGGCTTCTTCGAGGAACTCTGCGCGCGCGAACGCTGCCCGGTGGCGTTCATCGGCGTGGCTACGGGCGACGGTCAGCTCGTTCTCGAGGACAGCCATTTCGGCGACAATCCGATCGACATGGACATCAAGGTGCTTCTCGGTAAGCCTCCGCGCATGGTCCGCAAGGTCAAGCGCACGAAAAAGGAGCATCGCCCCGCCAACTTCGAAGGCGTGAAGCCCATCGACGCGCTCACCCGCGTGCTGCATCTGCCGGCGGTCGCGGACAAGACTTTTCTCATTTCGATCACCGACCGCACCGTCACCGGCCGCGTCGCTCGTGATCAGATGGTGGGACCCTATCAGCTGCCGGCGGCGGACTGCGCCGTGACGACGATGGGCTACAAGACTTTCAACGGACAGGCGATGGCGACCGGCGAGCGCACTCCGATCGCGCTTCTCGACGGTCCCGCGTCGGGGCGCATGGCGATCGCCGAAGCGATCACCAATCTTGCGGCGGCGGATGTCGGCGACATTTCGCAGATCCGTCTTTCCGCCAACTGGATGGCGCCCTGCGGCGAGCCCGGCGAAGACGCGATTCTTTACGACACCGTAGAGGAAGTGGGGCTCAGGTTCTGTCCGAAGCTCGGCGTTTCGATTCCGGTGGGCAAGGACTCCTGTTCGATGCATACCACATGGGCCGACTCCAAGGGAGTGCAGCAAAAGCAGGTCGCGCCGCTTTCGCTCGTCATTTCGAGTTTTGCGCCGGTTGAAGATGTGCGACTCACTTTGACGCCCGATCTCAAGGCAGGTGAGAACACCCGTCTCGTCTACGTCGATCTCGGCGGCGGCGAAGCCCCGCTCGGGGCGACGGCGCTCGCGCAGGTGTACGGCTTTCTCGGCGACACCCACGCCGATGCGGACGCCGCGCTTCTGAAGCGTTTCTTCAACGCGATGCAGAAGATCGTCAAGGGTTCTCTCGCGCTCGCCTATCACGACCGCAGCGACGGCGGCATCGCCGTGACGCTCGCGGAAATGGCGATGACCGGCGGCCGCGGCGTCGACGTGAAGCTCCCCGCCGGCGATGTTCTCGAACAGCTCTTCAACGAGCAGCCCGGCGCGGTTCTGCAGGTGAGCGAGAAAAATCTCGCCGAAGTGCTCGCGATTTTCAAGGCAGCAAAAGTGCCCGCCTGCGACATCGGTGAAGTCCTCGATTCGCGCCGGTTCTCGCTTTCCGTCTGCTGCCGCAAGGCGATAGAGACGGATATCACCTACATCCGCCGCGCATGGAGCGAGACCACTTACCGCATGCAGGCTCTGCGCGACAATCCCGTCTGCGCGAAAGAGGAGTACGACAACGCTCTCGACGAGAATGATCCCGGTATGCGGTTCACGCTCACCTACGATCCGGACGAGAAGTTCAAGCCGGTCAAAGGCGCAAAGCCGAGGATGGCGATTCTGCGCGAGCAGGGCGTCAACGGCCACATCGAAATGGCCGCGGCGTTCGCGCTTGCGGGGTTCGAGTCGGTCGATGTCCATATGTCCGATCTCATTTCCGGCAAGGTCGATCTCAAGGACTTCAAGGGGCTCGTCGCGTGCGGCGGCTTCTCCTACGGCGACGTTCTCGGCGCGGGCTCGGGCTGGGCGCGCTCGATTCTTTTCAACCGGAAGCTCAAGGCGATGTTCAAAAAGTTCTTCGAACGCAAGGACACGTTCTCGCTCGGAGTCTGCAACGGCTGTCAGATGCTCAGCCAGCTCAAGGAGATAATCCCCGGCGCCGAAGGATGGCCGAAGTTCGTGCGCAACGTCTCCGAGCAGTTCGAGGCGCGCTACGCGACGATCGAGATAGAGCAATCGCCTTCGATCTTCTTCAAGGGTATGGCCGGATCGCGTCTGCCCATCGCCGTCGCCCACGGCGAAGGGCGTGTTTGGACCGACGGCTTCACGCCTTCGGTAAGCGCCGCTCATTACGTCGACGGCTACGGACGCGCGACCGAGCGCTATCCGTTCAACCCGAACGGGTCGATCGGCGGACAGACGGCCTTCACCACGACCGACGGCCGCGCCACGATCATGATGCCGCACCCGGAGCGCGGATTCCGCGCCTGCCAGCTCTCGTACAATCCGGGAGTTTTCAAGGTGAACGGTCCGTGGATGCGGATGTTCCGGAACGCCTACCGCTTCGCAACCGGCGCGAAGGGGTTATGATATGGATTCGCCATATTGAAGCGGGAAGCGTATAATATGGTGCATTGAATTTCAGCCGATGGGGTGCAAGAGAAGTCGGCTATATCGTGAAAGCGATGAATGATCTTTGATAGAGGCGGGTTCTCACTTGCACAAGAACTTGCCGAATGACAAACCTTTTATTCGCCGTGGCAGAAAAGCACGGTTGAAAGAAGGAGCCGCGTGATCCTACTTTAGGATCGCGGTAGCGTACGCAATCTTGCGTATTTGGCTTTGATTGAAAACCGCCAAAACTTTCATAAGAAAAGCCGGATATGTAAGATGCGCTACGTGTGTAATTACACGTGGCGTGTCTTCAGTTCGTGTTTTTCTTAGGGCGCTTGGCGGTGCCTCAATCGAGACATGGATTTACAGGCACGCCACGTTTTCTTTTTCGCTCCGGGCGGGGTAGTGTCAAACTTGAGGAGCGGAAAAAGGATTTTGAAATGACTGAGGACATAAACGAAAGTGGCATTGCTGGTGTTCCAGACAATGTGATGACATCTATAAGTTCTCTTCTCAATAAATTTAATGAAGTTATCCCAAGTGCATCCTGCGATTTTGATCTTCTTTCGTCTGCGATAGGCAGTGTCAATGAAAATAGCCATACCAGAGTTTTGGGTTCTCTCCTGAAGGTAGATTTTATTTGTGAATCATTTTTTAGATTTCTTGATAGACATTATCCAGGACGAGGAATTGAGAAGGTTTTGAGTGGCGGATTCTCGAATGTTGAGGTAACTTGCTTAAAAAAATGGATGGATATCTTCATAACTGTGGGTGACTTTAAAATCATCATTGAGAATAAGGTTCGAGGTGCTTGTGATCAGGATGGACAAATTGATCGATATGTTTTTGCTGTGAAAAAGCATGGAGTTAAGAAGGAAAAGGTTTTTGTTTTTTATCTTACATCGACTGGAGGAGAACCTGACCAAAAGAGTTTGTGTGAAACTGATGAGATACTTGGACGAGATAACGCAAGAGGAGGGAGACTTATTGCAATAAATTATTTGAAGGATGTCCTCTCTTGGCTTAATGAGATTATAGCAACGAATATTGAACTTAACTTTCCGGAATATCGCCGCGAACCTTTTAGAAGTTACCTCCTGCAATATCGCCACCATATTGAAGGCCCAGCACTTCTTGGATTGCGTGAAGAAAAAGATGGTTATTCCTCATTCCGCAGTGAGATTGATAAGTTATCTAATAGTGTTTTAGGGGATGTTTGCGTGTGGGGCTATTTTGATTGGTTGTATCGTAGGCAGCTCATGTGTCGCAGCATTACAGAAACGAAAGATGTGTATGAGCATAAGCAGTTTTTTAAAACACTTTTTTACAAGGCATTTGATAGAGTTGTTTCAGAAGATGGCTTTTATGATGTCGTGAGTATAAAAGATGGGCGGTTGTATGCTTCATTGCCCGATGAAGCTGGTTTTGGAAATTCATTAGTCCAAATTAATGTTTGGTCTAATGAGGCTGAAAATTTATCGTTGGTGATAAAAAACTGTGCTGATTTGGAAATTCTAAAAGATCGCTTTGAAAGTAACCTTTTTATGAATGGAAATCCAATGGTCCGCTTTCATATAGAAAGATCAGAGCATTTTATTGCAGTGATGAATGTGCTTGGTGTGGGATTAATAAAGCCTGATGGTGAGATTCAAGATGTGTTTGCTGGGTATAAAAACTATCGGAAAATGATAGAGATTATCAAGGAATGTGCGCGAAGGAGATATGATAACTCTGTATCTCATCAAGAAGATCCACTGTATTTTGAAATGTGGAATTGCGTATCCAATGATGTGAATCATAATTATTGGTATATTAACAATTGGGCCATTCAACTCTATGAAGATCCACATTCGTTAATAAGGGCGATTGATGTATTTGGCAGTAGGAATGTTATGGATGAGGAAGTTGCGTCGTTTCAAGAATATGTGTGTAATCAAAAAGAGATTTGTCCATATCAATGCCTCGCATGGAATGGACGAGTTTTCTTTCGATTCCCAACTCCTACAAAGCAGTATGCCGAATGTCTGGTCTCACTTTTGAAAAAGTGGAGGGAAAACTTTGCGTGAGTGCGCAAACATACATCTATGTGTTGCCGACTAGATGTATGATGAAAAAATAGGCAAACGAAAGGAAGTCAAAATGACTTACAAGAAACCTGAAATAGTCGCGAAAAGCGAAGCGCGAAAGAGCTACGTTGCTGGATGTCCAGCAAATAAGCCTACACACACGTGGAAGATAATAAATGGCCGTCGAATCGATAATGGCTGTGCAAGATGTGAGATGTCAGGAAGCTGAGACTCATTTGCTGTCGGGCTGCATATACTTTTGTGGCCCGACAGTTTTTAAATTATGTTTGTGGCAACTCCTATAAATGTCTTTACTCGCCGATATGGTGAGTTATTATATTTGTTCAATCGATCGAATTGGACAAGTGCGCTTTTGAATATTTCACCGTCTTTTGATCGGCTTTTTAGTCGGCATCCTGTTGGCGTTGATTGTGTCGCTCAAGAAATATCAAATGCTACAGGGGTTGATAAGGCCTGTGTGGAGTGTGATATTATGGAAGTTATTACGCCATTAATCAGTGATGATTTTTTAGTTTGCGGGAATCAAGTTGTTTTGGGTTCTACAGAAAGAAAAGCAAATACGAAAAATGAGAAAGTTTTAACCGCTTTAGGAGCGCCAGGTAAAAATACAAAAAAATCAACTCTCGAAAGGGATAATGCGGAGTCGGGGACGAATGTTTTGATGGAATATTTCAAGTTGCATCCAACACCATTTGAGTTGTGTATTGATCTTACGCAGGCGTGTACTGCAAGGTGTGTGCATTGTTATGTTCCGGGATTCGATCGGATTTTCCTTCCTAAGGAATTTGCCGTTAAAGCAATGCGCGAATTTAAGAACATGGGGGGATTAAAGGTAAAATTCACAGGTGGGGAATGTATGCTTCACCCCGATTTCATCGAACTTCTTAATGAGGCTGCTGCAAATGATTTGGTAATTTCGGTGCTCAGTAATTTATCCGTTTGCGGAAATGAAGAAATAATGGCTATGTATCATTGTAATGTGGCTGTTGTGCAATGTTCTCTGTATGGGGCTGATGCTAAAACCCACGAAGCGGTTACCCGTAGGCCAACTTTTTCAGCAACCATAAATGCTATTAAAGAACTGAGAAAGAAAGATATTCCTGTAAGAATTCATTGTCCCGTGATGAAGCAGAATATTGAAGGGATTGATGGAGTGCTTGAATTGGGGCGGCGAATGGGAATTAGAGTATCGTTGGATGCGTCTATAATGTCTCGTGCTGATCATGTTAATACAAATCGAATATGTGAATTGACCGATGGACAACTTTATGAGTATTTGAAGAAATATGAGGATATTGTCTCGGTTGATGATAAATGTGGATTTTATTTGGATTCCGAAGGCTCAGTCTGTGAAATAGGCACTTCCAAAATTTGCCTTGCGGCAACGGGTGTATATTATCCATGTAATGGTTGTTATGATTATGTTCTTGGCGACTGTCATTCAACATTGGATGTAGTTTGGAATGGAGAGCCGATTCGTCGCATTCGTACAATTAAATGGAATGATATGAAGAATTGTCTGCAATGCGTAAATTTACCATATTGTTCGGTTTGCCCCTCAAGAAACTTTAATGCAACTAAGAACTTTGCAAAGCCAGACCCGACTGTTTGCAGAATGGCAAATTTTAGGCGTTTGATTTCAAAGGAGGATTAAAATGCTGATGCGACTTTCAAAAAATACTTTTGTAAGATTCTATGGCCCTTATACGTATATTCGTAATCGATATGGCAATCAGGATTTTATGTTTAAGAATTCTGATTGCTTCTTTAAACATATCGGGCGGATTGTCCGCGAAGAATCTGAAATAATATCAAGTATAGTATCGGAATTTAGTGATGTTGATGCGAAGATTATTAAGTCGGATTTTTC
>JAFVZE010000319.1 GCA_017508315.1 Kiritimatiellia bacterium
CGCTACCAGCGTTCGTTCTGAGCCAGAATCAAACTCTCAAGAAAAAGATTTTGAGTTTTAAAGCTCTCACACAAACATTTACTGTTCCATGTCTCTTCCAGAGACACGTCTCAAGCACCGTTTATCAAAGATCAACGTTCATACCCTTTCGGGCGAACGAGTGCATAGTATATCAAAAACCCCCTCGACAGCGCAAGGGGGTTTTTTGATTTTTTTCACTTTTGCCATATAACTTTTTTTGAAGTTTTTTTTTCACGACGTTTCCTTTTCGTGAAACGCTTAAGCGACAACATCCTCTATGAAAATGAAATCGTATCCGTTTTCCTTCATCATTTTCGACATCAGACGGATCTTGTCGGCATAATCGCTCTGATAGGCGAGATAATCCCTGTAGAAATACTGCTCATGATCCGAGAACACGAGATACTCGCGGCCGAGCAGTTTTTCCGTATCTTCCCGCAGCAGCTTTTCGTTGACGAGATTGAGGCACGGCGCGTCACAGAAAAGATGCTTGAACGCCATGCCGGTTTCCGGATCGTAGACGTATTTGAAAGAATTTTTCGTCGCCCTGTCATGCTCAGGCGAAATGTGATTGTAACCGCAGGCGGATGCGCTGATGGCGGCATTTCGGGTGTCGCGGAAAAAGAATGCGCTTTCAGGCTTGCGGTTCTGCTCGATGCGCATCCCGTGCCCGTAGGGCAGACGGCCGCGGTCGCCGTCGTAGCGGTAGCGCTCGCCGACAGAGCACTCCATTATTCTGATCCCCTTGTCCTTGAGCGCGCGGCATCCGTCCTTGCTCATCGGGCACCAGTGCGGCACCAGCGCGTCGGTGAAGACGCCCTCGCCCGCGAAACGGAGAACCTCGTCGTAGGTCATTTCGAACAACTTCTTCACGTCGGCATAGCTGGCGTTCAGCCACGGATAGTCCGGAAATTCCTGAAGCGAATGAAATCCGAGCCGAAGCCAGTCCCTGTTCGCCTGCCATTCGCTCTTGTAGTCTCCGCTCACTTCCTTGAGCGTAAACTCATCCATGCCGTAATAGAAGTCGGTGCGGTAGAAAAGGTTGATCTGGAGTTTAAGACCGTACCTGTCGTGACATTCCTTCAGCGGCGCGAGAAACGGATTGTCGAAAAGCGACTTCGGACGGCTGCGCGTCAGATCACGCAGAAACCAGATGGCGTCATCGATGAAAAACGAAGCTTTTTTTCCGGAGAGTTCCGGATTGGATTTCAAAACCGCATTTTTGATCACCGGTCCAAGACGCTCGGCGTTCTTGGCGAATTCCGGCACCTTACCCCCCGCAACGCCCACCGACGGCGACGAAGCCATTGCCAAAGCCCCGATCCCGGAAACCTTGAGAAAATCACGTCTGTTCATTCTGTCTCCTTTCGATCTGTGTTTTCCTGTCATAAAGCGAGCCGCACCTTTTAAGCGAGCCACCGCCGTATTGTAGCATTCACGCTCCGCGCATGTCAACCAACGCCGTTTTTGCTATAATTTACGGAAATTCAGGCATGAACAGCGCGCTTGACCTTTTTTCATCGAAATTCTCACCCCCCGCGCCGAAAAGCGCCGGGGCGCTGTGCATTTCATCGCTGACCGGATCCGCCGACGCTTTCGCCGCGCTTTCGCTTGCACTTTCAGAAAAAGACAGAGGAAACGGCGGGAAAATCGTGTTGGCGATAACATCGGGAATCCCAGACGCCGACAGATTGGCGGGCGACCTGCGCATCCTGACCGGCTCGAAGGAGCAGAGCGCCTATCCGGTCCGCATTCTCGAATTTCCACCGCGTCTCGATGACGACAAGTCCTCATTAGGCATCAGACTCAAAACCGTTGCCGCGCTTAAAGCATTTTCGATTTCACCTTATCCTTGCGTAATCGTGTCATCATATCAGGCTCTGTTGACCCCAGTTGCCGATACGGCTTCAGAGCAGATGACCCTTTACGCGAAAACTTCATCCAATAACACTTTGCTGAAATTCGATGAAATCGGCGAAAGATTGGCAAAAACAGGTTACAGCCGCGTTCCTGCCGTCGAACAGCAGGGAGATTACTCCATACGCGGCGGAATTCTCGATGTCTGGTCGCCGGGCGAGGAATTCCCCTTCCGTGCCGAATTCTTCGGCGACGAACTTGAATCCCTGAGAACATTTGATGCCGCGACCCAGATTTCAATTGAACGTATCGAAAGCGCCACCATCCTCCCCATCAACGAAATTCCCGCGGGGACAGACCCCGCTTCAGCCGTGGGGACAGACCCCGAAAAAATGGGGACAGACCCCGAAAGGAGCGGAGGAAGTCTGCTTGACCTTCTACCTTCGGATGCGGATATTTTAGCGATAGAGCATAATAATTACCCATTCGACGCTATTAACGGAATAAAATCAGGACATCGCATAATCTTTACCGGCGAGCCTGCTCCGCGCGGGGTCCCGACCTTTGCATTTCAAACCTCTCCCCTGCCCGGATTTGCCGAACTCGGAGCCGAAGAAGCCCACCATCCCGAACTCTTCGACTCTGCCAGAATCCGGCTTGAACGCCACCTCGCCGCAGCCGAAAAACGGGAAATCAAAGTCGCCAGAATCGACGATTTGAGCGGCGGTTTCGAAATTGACGGCCTGATTGTCGTCACCAAAGCCGACCGGGTTTTCGCAAAACGCAAAACGCCGGTACGCACCAATGCGGCAATCGTGCGCGGCCCCCGCCTCAATGATTTCGACGATCTGGAACCCGGAGAATATGTTGTACACCTCGACTACGGAGTCGGCCGCTACATAGGGTCCTGCGAAATCACCGTAGGCGGACGGCGCGGCGAAGTTTTCACCATCGAATACGCCGACGGCGGCAAACTCCATGTGCCCGCCGCCCACGCCCACCTCCTCTCGCGGTACATCGGAGTCAAAGGCGAAGATGTAAAACTGCATCGGCTCGACGGAAAACGCTGGGCCAAAGACAAGGAAGACGCGCAAAAAGCCGTATCCGACCTCGCCGCCGCCCTGCTCGAAACCCAGGCCCGGCGCGAAACCGTCCCCGGCTTCGCCTACGACGTTCCGTGCGACGGACTGGAAGCCTTCGAGGCCGCGTTCCCTTACGAGGAAACCCCCGACCAGATCGCCGCCATCGCCGCCGTCAAAAGCGACCTCGCCAAAGCGAAGCCGATGGACCGGCTGATCTGCGGCGACGCCGGATACGGCAAAACCGAAGTGGCGATGCGCGCGGCGTTCATCGCCGCAATGAACGGCAGGCAGGTGGCGGTGCTCGCTCCGACCACGGTGCTGGCGGAGCAGCATTTCGAAACCTTCACCTCCCGCTTCGACGGAACCCCCATCCGCATCGAAAGCGTTTCGCGTTTTCAGGGCGTCGCCGTGCACAACGGCACGTTCGCCCGGCTCGCCGACGGCGTCTGCGACATCGTTATCGGCACCCATGCGATTCTCTCCGGGAAAATACGCTTCCGCGACCTCGGACTCATAATCATCGACGAAGAGCAGCGCTTCGGCGTCCGGCACAAGGAATTTCTCAAACGTCTGCGCGCGACGGCCGACGTGCTGACTCTTTCGGCCACCCCGATTCCCAGAACCCTGTACCTGTCGATGACCGGAGCACGCGACCTTTCGCTGCTGCGCACGCCGCCGCGCGAACGGGTGGCCGTGGAAACGCTCGTGGTGCGCGACGGCGACGAAACCGTCCGCAGCGCCGTTGAAAACGAACTCAGGCGCAGCGGTCAGGTCTATTTCCTGCACAACCGCGTCTCGTCGATGCCGAAGATGGAGCGGCGGCTGAAAGCGCTGTGCCCCGAAGCGCGGATCGTGGTCGCTCACGGCCGGATGGATTCGCGGACGCTCGCGCGCAAGATGCGCGAATTCGAGCGCGGGGATCACGATGTCCTGCTTTCGACCACGATCATCGAATCGGGCATCGACATTCCGCGGGCGAACACCATTCTCGTCGACCGCGCCGACACCTTCGGCATGGCGGATCTGTACCAGCTGCGCGGCCGCGTCGGCCGCTCGGCAAAGCGCGGCCGCGCATATTTTCTCCTGCCGGAATCCGGCGATATCGACTCCGACGCGCGCGAACGCCTTTCGGCGCTCAAACGCCACGGCGGACTGGGCGGAGGCTTCAATCTGGCGGTGCGCGACCTCGAACTTCGCGGCGCCGGCAATCTGCTCGGCTCGCAGCAGTCCGGCCATATAGCGGCCGTCGGCTTCTCGCTGTACTGCCAGCTGCTGAAACGGACCATCGCCATCTTGAAAGGCGAGAAGACTCCCGAAATAGTGGACGTCAAACTGAACCTCGACTTCATCGAACTATCTCCGGCCGATCCCGACGGCGAATGTACCGCCGCGCTTCCCTACGGATACGTGGAGGAGGATTCCCAGCGGATGAACTTCATGAAACGCTTCGCCGAGGCCTGCGACCGCCAGGCGGTCAAGGCGCTCGCCTCCGAACTGAAAGACCGCTTCGGCGCGCTGCCGCCGGCGGCAGGCAGACTCGTCAAACTCGCCGAACTGCGGGTGGAATGCGCAAGCGCGGGAATCTCCCACATCGACGTGAAGGATGAACGGGCGATCTTCTACCGCAACGGCTCGCGTGATATGGTTTCGGTGTCAACGCTCAAGGCGAAAAACGCCGACCGCAAGATATCAGAACTGACCAAGGCCGTCCGCGCCCTGCGGCAGACAAACGCCTGAATCGGCGTCACCGAAGAATCACGGAAAATCCGCGCTTGCGCACGAACAGCCGTACGGAAGTCTCTGACACCGCAAGCGAATAATTGCGTCTCCCGGAAGACGGAAGCACCCATTCTCCCTCTGCGTTTTCTATTTTTGATGCGGTAATAACGGTCCATTCACCGGGCAGAAGATTTTTCTCCGGTCCGATGATCTCAATTCTGCCGCCGCCGAGCGAGAGCGTCCCGTTGATTGACAACGCAGCGGCGGAACCGTCCTCTCCGACGGCGATAGCGATCGTGCCGCCGTCCGCAAGCCTGACGTCGCCGTCGATCGTGCCGCCGCCGGAAAGCGAGGTGGCCGAAAAACCTTCGCCGAGCACCGTCAG
>JAFVZE010000320.1 GCA_017508315.1 Kiritimatiellia bacterium
AGGGATTCGAACCCCCGATACCCTTGCGGGTATGCATGATTTCGAGTCATGTGCATTCAACCAGGCTCTGCCACCTCTCCAAACGGTTTCCGCAAATGATACCAAAATATCGCCGTCCCCGTCAAGCGAACGGGCTGAAAAACTTTTTCGGCAAAGACGCTTTCAGTCCGCAAGAGCCGTTCTCCCGCCGGAGATTCGCTGCTTCAGGCCTTTCACTCAATTGTCGACCGGCCGGAAAACCGGCGTCTGAAAGCTTCCACGACCTGCCGGTAGGGTTCTCCCGCCGAATTGACAAGCCCGTAATTTCCGTTTTCGCCGACAGCGCCGGACTTAAGCCCCCCGGCGGGCATATCCACCCACATGAAGAAGTTGTGCCCGACAATGCTCGGATGCGGATCGATCGTCGATAGAAAAGCGGAAACGGCCTCCGCCCGCTCGTCCTGCGTCCGGAAAACATGCCCGGCTCCCTTCTCGCACGGCAGGCCGGAATCCTTCGCGAGAAAACTCCATTCGGAAATGAACAGCGGCTTTCCTCCCGTCCAGCCGTCAAGCCGGGCGATCGCATCCGTAAACGGTTCCTTGCGCACACGGATGACCCCGTTGGTAAAACGCGGATACTGGTTGAACGAAATGACGTCGCAGTATTTCGCGGCGACTTCCCACACTTCCGGAATCGCGCCGCCTTCCCAGCCCATAAAGCGGCAACCCATGATCAGATGGTTCGGGTCATATCTCCTGACAGCCGCGCAGGCGACGGAAAAGTACCGCTCAGCGCAATGCTTCACAAAAGCGGTTTTGACCTCCGCGCCCACATTGGTGGTGCCGCCGCAGAAATCGAGCAGCGCGCGCTTGGCGCAATGGGAATCCGGCAACCGCGCGGCATCGCCGAAAAGACCGAACTTCCACTCGCCCTTTCCCGACCCCCACCAGTGAAGTTCATTGCTGATGAACCATCCGATGAGCATGCGGTTCTCAGCCATCGGCGGACACCATTTTCTCGCCTGCTCATCGCAGAACTTCTCCCACTCGGGATGAAACACGTTCGGGAATTTCGGTCCTATCGAACGTTCCGCCACGTTCGTGCCGCTGCGCGCAAAAGTGTTGATCGGCACGCCGCTTGCGAAATAAAGCCCCTGAACGCGCAATTCCTCGGTATGTCCGCCGCCTATGGAATTAAATCCCCACGATTTCATCTGCGCGGCGGCATCGGCGCTCCAGCGGGCCTTGTCGCCGGCGTATTTCGCGTCGTTGGCCTCGCGATAAAGGGAGCGTCCCGTCTTCGCGTCCCTGAAGCCGTCGTAATTCGCCCAATCCATTCCCCTCGAACGGAAAGGCCTGCCGTCCGGCGAAATAAACATCCATCTGCCGTCGATCTTCTCGACTTTGACGAATCCGAGGCTCGGCTCCTGCTTTGCGCAGCCGAACACAAGGAGCGCGGATGCGGCAACCGCGAAAATCTTCCCCGTCATCATTCGATCTCCAGACAGAGCCGATAACCGAAATGCCGGAAAGTAACCGCCTTGCTGACATCATTGGCAATGCTCCTGCGACACGCCAAACGGCAGTACGAAGCGTAATTGACTCCGCGATACCCCCAGCACCCGCCTCGGGCCACGAATTCAGAACATGACGCAGGGTCTCCGCCTTCGGGATCTGTGACGACCGAGTCCATATCCCCATCGTAATCCGCCGTATACCGGTCGCTGCAGATATTATGGACATTCCCGTGAATATCATATATTCCCCAGCGGTTCGCCTTGAAAACCCCGACTTTCGAAGTGCCGCTCGAATCATCGTTCTCACGGATTGATGCGGTCACGCTGTCAGAATCGGCAGCGCTGTGATTTGCACCATATCGTCCAAGTTCATTGAGTTGAACATCCGTCTTGACGTTTATCAGATTTTTGCCGGTTGTCAATGACGTACCTACGCCGGCTCTCGCGGCATATTCCCATTGCGCCTCAGTCGGAACCGTGAAAAGAGTTCCTCTCGTCCTGGCTTGAAACGCAGGAATGTACGTGTCGAAAAGATCTTTCGGTCCGGCACCCTGAAACGGACGCGTGGCGTACGAGGAAAGGTTGGTGAAAAAGCACACCGACGGGGCTACATTCGAATTGTCGTTCATCACTCTTTTATGCTGAGCCATCGTGACCGGAAACACTCCGAACCAATAATCCCTGGTCAACGTGACCAGATGCGGCTTTTCATCGTCGAACCGCCCGTCCTCATCAAGGGGCGAACCCATGCGCCAGGTGACGCCGCGTGCCGGGATTTTACGGAATACCATCCGTTCGGTACGGTACAGATCATTGGACAGCCCCGCACCGCCCGGCAGACAGTCGACCGAAGTGTAATAAGTCTTATCGCCGTCGGTCAGATCGACAACCATGTAATCGGGCGGCGCGTTCGTCGCCCATGCCGTAACCACTGCGGTCGCGCTGTCCACCTTATGATCGCTCCACGCCCTGTCGGGGTACCAGTAGGCGGTGCGGATGTCGCTGCCGTCTTTTGACGGTTGCACCACACGGTTCACGTCCCCGGCGAAATGCGTGAGGTTCGCCTCGCCGATCGACACACCGTTGGTCTGGATATCGACGGTGACGATCGCCTGTTCGCCGGTAAGCGTGTAGGTGATTTTCACCTTCCGGGAATTATCCTGACTTAATGCGACATTATCCACAAGCGGCGCGGCGAGCGCCGAAGAGGCCATTAGAGCCGCCGATAAGAGCATTGTGCTTTTCATAATATTCTCCTTCTTTCCTCAACGGAAAATCATAAACAGTTTTTTTAAAAAGAAATCAAGCCCCGCGGGCAACGATTCGCAAACGCTGCGCGAAACGCCGTCGACCGGAGAGGCCGCGCCGGAAACGGCGGACGCCGCCGCGCGAGCCTCGATCGGCGAAGAACCGGACGATTTCACTTCCGGATTCGGCAGATATTTCAAGAGCCGTTCCTCCACGTTCCAGTATCCACCGTTGGTCGGATCGCCGGGATCCAGCGCGGAAGATAAATCATTGTAAGACGCCGTCGCCGCGGATGTTATCGCAAAGACGAGCGACATGACGATATTTTTACGTTTCATAAATCTGATTATAACACAGCATCATCAATTGCGAATGTCCGAACGAATGAAAAAAATACACTCTTTCGGATTGTCGGAAACAGGTCAACGTTCTATGCGATACGTTCCCGGACGGTAGATTTTGACCGCACTTTCTCCGGGAAGCGTCACTTTCGCGACGGCACCGTCAGGAACGGAAAACTCCCATATCCATTTCTCCCCTTCGTATCTCCATTCGCTTTTCACCGGCCCGGCGGCCGACCTGTACAAGGCGCGCACGAATCCCAGCCTCCGGTCGGGCTTAGGCGCCATAACG
>JAFVZE010000321.1 GCA_017508315.1 Kiritimatiellia bacterium
AAAACCGACGCGACCGGTATTTCCGGCGGCTGCAGGCGCTTAACGACCCGGCAGTCTACCTTACCGTAATGCGCAGACCTTTTTCACGGTGCAGCCAGATCGAGCCGGAATTGTCGCCGCGGCGGTTCTGCACGATTATGCCCCTGCCGGACAAAACGATATTCTCCGGTTCGAAATCTCCCGTACGCCCGCCGGCGACGTCGATCACTTTGATCCAGCTGTCCGAGCCGCTGAAATCATCGGCATCGACCTCCAGCCTGGCGTCCGCGCACACCGTCAATCCGCCTTGTATCTTGAATGACGGCGCCGCCGCGCCTACGAGAGCCACCTTCAGCGTTGCGGCGCCGGCGACGCTGTTAGTCAGCGTCAGATCGTCTGAAAACACGAGCGAACCGTCTCCGGAGACTTCTATCGTGCCTTTTCCGTCGTATCCGACATAGCTTGAGTATCGAACCGTCATCGCGCCGCCCGACACCTTGAGCGCGCCGACGGCCCTTCCGGCGGTGTCCGCCGGCAGCATTCCGTCATCGTCCGTACGGTTGATCTTGCCGAGCGAAACTCCGCCGACAAACAGCGGACAGCGCAGCTCCGACTCGCCGCCCCGCATGTCGTAGAGGCCCTCCCCGCCGAACGCGCCGAGAACGAGCGCGTCGGGATTCCTGCCGTAGCCGCCGTACGCCGCGGAGTCGCCGACGTACCTGCCGCCGGTCTGCGTCATGGTTCCGATACCGCGTCCGACGCCGAACATCTTAAGCGTACACCCGTTGGTGACTGTACCGTCCTGAAGATTGACGCGCCCGTCAAGCCAGCCGCTTGTCAGTTTGACGTTCGTGCGCCCCACCAGTCCCGCACCCACGATAAAGCCCCACATCTGCCTCCTCGGCGTGTTGTAATGCGACTGTTCCCCGGAACATGAAAACGTGCCGCCGGCGACCGTAACCGTCGTAGTGTTGGCAAGAACGTACGCCCCGGCGGCGGTTTGATAAAGCGGCGTGTACGGCGGCGTGCCGATCCGTACGCCGTAGCCGGTAAAATCGATCGCGCCGCCGCTCATATTCACTTTGTACCTGCCGATGCCGGCGCCGAGCGTCGTCTTCAGCCCAAGTTCCATTCTTCCGCCGGAAACGTTTAGTTCACCGCTCGTACCGGGCACCCGCAGATCCGATTTGCCCAGTTCGACGCAATTCAGGTTCACCGCGGAAATTTCCGCATTCCCGGAAACATTGACGGTCGTCTTTCTGTTCCAGGAAGAAAAAGGCGGAGCGAAAAACAGGTAGTTTCGCGCGTTGTCGGACGAGATCGACAGTCTGGCGTTGTCCTTGAACTCGCTCACCCCGTGTCCGAAATTCAGGGTTCCTCCCTTCGGCAAACGCAGCACGGAATCGCCTGACATCGAAAAAAACGTCGTCGTGGCGTTATTACCCTCGGTATACAGAATCATCGCGTTGCGGTCGGCCGAAGTGTCGATTATCTCCATCTCGCCGCCGGTCATGCTGAAAAGACTGTAGTTTTCAAACGACAGCACGGTATCGGACCCGCGGAAAAACGCACGCCCGGACCTGATCGAAAAAGCCGGATTTCCCCCGGGGAGCCATTGATTGTGTCCAATGCCGATCTTGCCGGTCACACCGTTGGTCATTACAAACGTGCCGCCGTCGATTTCGATTTTTCCGCCGAGTCCGACCGTCGAGCCCGACGAGTTCTTCACTTCCAGCTCGGCGCCGGGACCTACTTTCACCATGCCGTACGAAACCGAAACGCCGGCACCGTCCGATACGAGCCCGGTGCCGGTTATGTCCAGCAGGGTATTGTACGACGAACTTGTTTTACCCTTTACCGTGATCCCTTTCGTTTTTACACCGGTTCCGGGACCGAGCGTCACCGTGTAACCGTTGTCGTCGGCGGTGATGTAGGTTCTTCCTTCCGGCGAAGGAGCGACGGAACCGGCCCAGTTGGAATCCGTCCGCCAGTCTCCGCTGACCGCGGCGTTCCATGCGGCATCGGCCAGAACATCGCAAAAAGCCGACGCCGCGAGCGTGAAAACCAATATCAGTCTGATCATAAAAATCTCTTTCTTTTCTGCAATTGTGATTTTACGGATATTTTATGCCGCAAGGCGAAACGGCCGCAACCCCCACCCCGGTGGGGGTGCCGCAATACGCACCCGGAACCGGTCAATATGGTAAGATATCCGAAACAGAAATGAAACGCATCCTGCCACTTTCCGCTTTTCTCATCCTGTCCGTATCCGCCGGCGGCGCGGTGCATACCGCCGCCGCTTTGCGCGACGCCGTTTACGGGAACTTCATTCAGACCGAATTCACGGTGACCGGGCGGGTTAACTTCGTCAGATTGGACGGTTTCGGACGGCCCAACGCCATCGCCGCCGAAGACGGAACCGGAGGAATCATCATGTTTTCCAATGCGGAAGCGTCGTGGGACGGTGTGCCGAAGCCCGGAGATCTGGCGGTTTTCAGCGGGCGAACGGAACTCGATCAGGGTAAAAAACCCTGCGCATACATCGAAAAGCACGTTTTCATCGCACCCGGAGTCCCGGCAGAACCGATTGACGTCACCGCCGGAGATATCATCAGCGGCGTCCGAGATTTTCAGCGCACGCGTTTTTCCGGCATTCTCCGCGACGCAACCGGCAGCGAAACCAATCCCAACTGGACGATGCTCGTCGTCCACGACGGACACAGCCGGGTGTTCGCATCCGTCCCCACGGCCGGGCGCGAAGGCGAAACGCTTAAAAAGTCGATCGGCGAGCGCGTGCGGCTGACCGGCTGCAGCGTTCCTGACGATCTGAGTCCGCGCCTGCGCATCGGGCGCGTGTTCCTCGTGTCCGGAACCGGCGACGTGCAGAGCCTGACGGCGGAAACGGAAAACGCGGAGAATCTTCCGGATGCGGGCGGCATCCAATACGGAAGTCTGTCCGGGGCGGAAACGCTCGGCCCGCACCGCGTATCCGGCGGCGTCGTGGCCGTCTGCCGGAACCGCCGCACGGTGATCCGGACGCACGACGGCGACTTCGTGGGCGCGGAATTCCCCAACGGTCCGATGCCGGGCTACGGTGAAACGGTAACCGCCTGGGGACTGCCGGAATCGGATCTTTTCCATCTCCATCTCACCAACGCCAGATGGAAAAAGACGGACGGCGTTTTCAAAGAGGAAGCCCCCGTCTCCATCGACCCGCGGCGCCTGTTCACAAACCGGCACGGCGCTCCGGAGATGAACAGCCGTCTGCACGGGCATCCGGTCCGTTTTACCGGCGTCGTGCGGAGCCGGGCCGGGGAAGATGCGGCGAACCGCCTGCTGCACATAGAATCGGACGGAGCGCTGGTCACGGTGGACGCCACATCGCTTCCGGAAGACATCCAGAACTTCCCCATCGGCAGCCGTGTCGCGGTAACCGGCACCTGCGTAATCGAAATGGAAACGCCGCGCTCAACATCGTCGTTCCCGAAAATCGGAAGAATCTCGGTCGTGCCGCGCAAACCGGCCGACATCGCCGTTATTTCATACCCTCCGTGGTGGACTCCGGCCCGGCTCTGCGGCGTGATCGGCGCGCTTTTCGCCGCGCTGGTGGCGATTTTCATCTGGAACATCACGCTCCGGAAGGCCGCGGTCAGAAAAGGACGCGAACTGATGTGCGCGGAACTGGGACAGATCAAAGCGGCCATGAAAACCGAAGAGCGCACGAGACTTGCGGTGGAGCTTCACGACTCGGTCGCGCAGATGATAACCGGCATCTCGATGGAGATTGAAGCGGCCAAGGGCATGGGGACTGCGGCGGAGCGGGAAATGATGGAGCACATCGACATCGCGGGCAAAGCGCTTAAATCGTGCCGCGACGAACTGCGCAACTGTCTCTGGGATCTCCGCAGCCAGGCGCTGGAGGAAAACGACTTCGGCAAAGCCATAATGCGCACACTGCAGCCGCACGTCAGCGACACGCGCATCGACATCGACTTCGCGGTCCCCCGGATTTCACTCTCCGACAACACCGCCCACGCCCTTCTGAGGATAATCCGCGAACTCGTCACCAACGCCGTTCGCCACGGCAAAGCGACGCATATTCTGATAACCGGAAAATTCGACGGCGAAAACATCGCGTGCACGGTGCGGGACGACGGCCGCGGCTTCAACCCCGACGCATGCCCGGGGGTGTTCCAGGGACATTTCGGGCTCGCCGGAATCCGCGAGCGCGTCAGCCGGCTCCGCGGGAAGATTTCAATCGCCGGCGGCCCCGGAACCGGCAGTGAGTTTCATCTTTCGATCCCCAAAGCGGCCAACTTCCAATGAACGACAAGATAAAAGTTCTGATCATCGACGACCATGCCATTCTCCGCATGGGGTTGACGGCGCTCTTGAATTCGAAGAGCGATATCGAAGTGGTGGGTGATGCGGCCGACGGCGCCTCCGGAATACGCAAGGCGGTCAAACTCAAGCCGGACATCGTGATCATGGATCTTGCGATGCCGGAGATGGACGGCGCGGAAACGACGCGGCAGCTGCTGGCAAAAGATCCGGACGCCAAAATAATGATACTGACCACCTTCGGCACGGCGGACGGAATCTCTCACGCCCTCTCCGCGGGAGCGCGCGGCGCGATGATGAAAAACGTGGAGCTTACGGAACTGGTCGCCGCAATACGCACGGTCGCCGCCGGCGGCCGCGCGGTCTCGCCGGAGATCGAACGCATTCTGGCCGCGGAACCGCCCGTTCCGGCGCTGTCGCCTCGTCAGCTGGAAATACTCGACTCGATCGCGCGCGGACTTTCCAACATCGACATCGCCCGCCAACTCGGCATAAGTCTCGATATGGTGAAAGAGCACATGACGACACTCTTCTCAAAACTCGAAGCCGCCAACCGCGCGGAAGCCGTGGCCATCGCCCTGCGCAAACATCTGCTGAAAATCTGAGAGCCTTCGCACGGACCGGTCAACGCCGAAAAAGGCGTCCGGTACCTTCGACGTCAAGTGTCCCGTCCGCATTGAGCGGCGTGACCATGGGCGGGATTATCCCGCAAAACTTTCCTGTTTTCATCGCGCGTCATTCTACCACAGAATAAATATGTTTTTTGTCCACACGTCTACGAAATAAGGGGATTCGGATCGGTGGAAATCAACCAGGGAGTCGGCATCATCATTCCCGAAAACACGATGCACGCCCGGCCGCGCTAACCGACTACATATTCGGCAAGCCGGCGAGCCCTTTGGCGATTTCTTCGTCGGTCGGAATGTAATCTTCCATCTTGCCGTCGTTGTAGCGTCCGTAGGCGAACATATCGAAATAACCGGTGCCCGTCAGACCGAAGACGATATTCTCGCTCCTGCCTTCGCGTTTGCAGCGGAGAGCCTCGCTGATCGCCGCCTTAATCGCGTGAGCGGACTCGGGCGCCGGCAAAGTTCCCTCCGTGCGGGCAAAAAGCGTCGCCGCTTCAAAAATTTCAGTCTGGCTCACGGACATCGCTTCGATGTAACCCTGATCGAGCAGCGCCGAAAGCGTGGAACTCATGCCGTGATAGCGCAGACCGCCCGCATGGGAGGCCGACGGCATAAAACCAGAACCGAGCGTATACATCTTCTGCAGAGGACAGACCTTGCCGGTATCGCAATAGTCATATGCGTATCTGCCGCGCGTAAGCGACGGACAGCTCGAAGGCTCCACCGCCACAAACCGGCAGGCGTTCCCGCCGCGCAGCCGCTCTCCCATGAAAGGAGCGATCAATCCGGCGAGATTGGAACCGCCGCCGGCGCAGCCGATAATGACATCAGGCTCGACACCAAGCTTTTTCAGCGCGGCGGAAGTCTCCAGCCCGATTATCGACTGGTGCAGGCAGACCTGATTGAGCACGCTGCCGAGCAGATATTTTGTGCCGGGACGCGAAACCGCCGCTTCGACGGCCTCGGATATCGCGCATCCCAGCGAACCGGTGGTGCCCGGATGTTCGGCGTTGATGCGCCGTCCGACCTCGGTTTCCATCGAAGGGCTCGGCGTCACGTCGGCGCCGTAGGTGCGCATCACCTCGCGGCGGAAAGGCTTCTGCTCGTAGGAGCACTTGACCATGAACACGCTGCACTTAAGCCCGAAAAACGCGCTCGCCATCGAAAGCGCCGTGCCCCACTGCCCGGCTCCGGTCTCGGTGGTCACACCCTCGAGCCCCTCTTCCTTGGCGTAATATGCCTGAGCGATGGCGCTGTTGAGTTTGTGCGAACCGGAGGTGTTGTTACCTTCGAACTTGTAGAATATCTTCGCCGGCGTGCCGAGAGCGCGTTCGAGAAAGTAGGCGCGGATGAGCGGCGAGGGGCGGTACATACGGTAGAAATCGCGCACCTTGCCGGGAATCTCGATGTACCGGGTAGTGTCGTCAAGTTCCTGTTTTACGCATTCGCGGCAGAAAACCTTCTCCAGTTCTTCCGTCGTCACCGGCTTGAGAGTCTTCGGATTGAGCATCGGTGCGGGCTTTTCGGACATGTCGGCGCGGACGTTGTACCATGCCCGCGGAAGTTCGTTCTCGCTCAAATATGTCTTATACGGCATCTCGTTCATTTCTGTTCTCCTTTACGAAAAACGGCCCTGCTTCATCGAAGCAAGGCCGGATTTCTGCTCTCCAAAACGGAACACACCCGTCACCTCGCTTCGCAAGCGCGGCGCCACCAGTTTCCGTTGTTGAGAATGATTTTCATGTCGATGGCGCAGATTATACCATTTCATCCGGCAGAATTTCAAGGGCTGCACTGTTGGCTTTTCCCGGTCATTGCATTACAAACCGGATCTAACGCTCCGGCAGCCGGTCGGTGAAAATAAAGTCCAGACCGCTCTCGGCAAAAATCTCTTTGCGCCGCTCGGGATCGTCGCAGATGACATAAGCGACTTTCACCCCGTGATCGTGCAGATATT